>RDDY01000012.1 GCA_003852805.1 Chryseobacterium sp. | reverse complement strand
CCGCCAAAAATAGAAAGTCTAAACCCTAAATCACCGATCTAAATAATGCTCACCGTACTTTCAGACAATTTCTCGCTGATTACCGAATGGATCAATGAATTGCGAAATGTGGATGTTCAGCAAGACAGAATGCGCTTCCGCCGGAATTTGGAAAGAATCGGTGAGATTGCTGCTTTTGAAATCAGTAAACAATTGCCGACAAAAGAGGTGGAGATCACTACGCCGCTGGACAAGATAATCTCTAAAGAAATTGCCGTTCAGCCTGTACTGACAACCATTCTGCGTGCAGGTGTTCCATTGTTTAACGGAGTGTTGAACTATTTGGACAAGGCGGATTGCGGTTTTGTGGCGGCCTACCGAAAGCACGATGCCAACGATTATTTCAGCATCAAACAAGATTACCTCACCTGTCCCGATCTGCAAGACAGACCCTTGATCGTGGCCGATCCCATGTTGGCAACGGGCGCATCATTGATTGAGGCGATTAAAGATTTGCTGACGAACGGTACGCCTTCTCAGATGCACATTGTGGCAGCCATTGCCTCTGTGCAAGGCGTGGAGGCAATTAAGAATGCTTTCCCCGATGCTCATCTCTGGATAGGCGTGGTTGATCCTGATTTGACTTCCAAGGGATATATTACGCCCGGCTTGGGCGATGCGGGTGACCTTAGCTACGGCGAAAAATTACAGCGTTAGGATTCGTGGGCAATGGCCAAAATGCTGACGGAGTTGCTCGGTTCTTTCAATAATTCCCAGGCGCAGGAAGCCAATGTGTTGCCCGTGGTGCATACGTCATCGGTTAGGAGAAAATGCGTATGAGTGAGCGGTTTCACGAGGCGGAAGCCTTGATCGGTTTTCTCGCGCCGCGCCTTGTTTTTTGAAGCCTGACTGCGCCTGAAGTTTGTCCTGATCAAAGCTTCTTTGTCCACCGGTATTTTCATGCGTTCCCCGAGGATTTGGTTGAATAAGTCTAACTGATTATAGCCGCGTTTGCGCTTTTTCTTCGGGTGCAGCGGGACGCCGACAATAACGGTGGGTTTCTCTCGCTCGTTGAACTGTAAGCGCTCGCTTGTCCACTCGGCGAAGAATTTACCGTGGCGCTCTCGACCATTGTATTTCAGTTCGTGGATGATTTTTCGGCTCAAGCTTTCCTTCTCAAATTCCATCAACGAAAAAGCATTGCGCAGCGGAAACAGCAGTTGCAGCCGACGGTAGAGTTTGTTGTGAGTTCCGAAATCTTCATTGCAAAAGTTGATCTGTTGTAGGCATTCTTCGCACAACAATTCGTCTGCATCCACAATCAGGTCGCAGCAGGTACAGCGTTGGGGCAATAACAGATCTAACAGAAACACAGTAGATTATCTTCTGTTAAAGTTAAATCATTTTCGGTTACAATTCTCGTTTTTCCACATTGTCTGCTCTGCGGTTCGGCAGTGTGGCGGCATCGGTTATCAATGATGTGTTGATGAGGTTCCAATTCTTGGATTGCAACAGTTCGGTCAACAGTGTGCGCATTTGCTCGGCAGCGGCTTGCGGCAGATGGCTTTGTTTTGCCGCTTCTATCAGTTGCTTTTTTCCGTTTTGTTGGATCTTTGCCAAATCGTCGCGGCTGAACATATTGAAGAAGTTTTCTTCTATGTTGTAGTATTTGTAATCGGTTTCTACGGAAAGCACTTCGGGCGCGGGGAAATCTACAATGCGCAGACTGCGTTGCAGTTCATCGGCTTCCCATTTGAATTTGCTGAAGTCGTATCCCACCAATACTTTGCCTTGGATAATCACCAACGCTTTCTTCGTCGACGGTATCAGGCTGAACAGCTTCTTGGATTCCTCGTAATTGTAAATCTCGTTGAAGTGCCCTTCCGACAATACCACCTTGAAGACTTTCCGAATGCTCTCCACAACGGTGTGCGAGCTTTCCACAACGGTAGTCGGCGTACGCTTGCGGTTGACGAGCATGTAAACAAGGGCGCCGCCCAACAGCAGACCGATGATCAGCATCAGGCCGAACGGCACACCGCTACCGACGCTTGTGGTAGCCATCATGCGATAAACGGCAAGTCCGAGGAAAAACAGCAGTATCGCGCCGATGCCCCAAAGCAGTTTTCGTAGATTTCGTGGTTTCATGCAATTGATTTTAGAAGTAAAAGAAATTACGGTGCCGGACTGTGTTTCTAAACCTCAACAAGCTTTCAGGCCGTTATGCGTATCTTTGCAAAATGATTCGCATTACCAAGATTTTTACTTTTGAAACGGCGCATGTGCTCTACAATTATGACGGCAAATGCAAGAATATGCACGGCCACTCGTATAAGCTTTTTGTGACGGTAAAGGGAAAACCCATAGACGATTTGGATGACCCGAAAAACGGAATGGTGGTGGACTTCGGTGACATTAAAGCCATTGTCAAGTCAGAAATTGTCGATGCGTGGGACCACGCGGTTTTGGTCAATGCCGCCTCGCCGCACAAAGCTTTGGGCGAAGAACTGGAGCAGCGCGGCCACAAGGTAATTTACTGCAACTTCCAGCCCACTTGCGAGAATATGTTGTTGGAAATAGCGGACAGAATCAAAAGGCGACTGCCGTCGCACGTGCAACTCGCGTATCTGAAATTGCACGAAACCGAGAACTCTTACGGTGAGTGGCTGGCGGAGGAAAATCAATAACAGTGACGACCATCCATCTCCAACCCAACAAAAAAATATACTTCGCATCCGATCAACATTTCGGTGCGCCCAATCCCGCAGAAAGCAAAATCCGCGAGGACAAGTTTATCAGATGGCTGAATGAGATCAAATCCGATGCACAGGTCTTATTCTTGATGGGCGACCTGTTCGATTTCTGGCACGAATGGAAGCATGTGGTGCCGAAAGGCTTCGTGCGTGTGCTGGGGAAATTGGCCGAGTTGAAAGACAGCGGCATCGACATTTATTTTTTTGTCGGCAACCACGATCTGTGGATGAAGGATTACTTTGAAAAGGAAATCGGAGCGACGGTTTATTTTGAAAAGCAGGACTTCGATATCGGCGGAAAACGCTTTCTGCTTGCCCACGGCGACGGCCTCGGCCCGGGCGATAAAGGCTACAAAAGAATGAAAAAGCTGTTCACCAATCCCGTGGCACAGTGGGCATTCCGTTGGTTGCATCCCGATATTGCCATGCGCGTGGCGATGTATATGTCGCAGAAAAACAAACTCATCAGCGGCGAGGAAGACAAGCAGTTCTTGGGCGAAGACCGCGAGTTCTTGATTCAATATTCCAAGAAAAAACTGGAAACCGAGCAGATCGATTACTTTATTTACGGCCACCGCCACCTGCCGATGGTCCTCGACCTGAACGGTGGTCAAGCTAAGTACATCAACCTCGGCGACTGGATCGGATATTACACCTACGGCGTCTTCGACGGCGTTTTTGAATTGAGGGTTTTTAAACACGGCGACACAGGGGAAACGCAGGGTGCACAGAATTCTTAAACTTAACCGTCATGCATGAGAATGACATTTCAAAAATTGTATTCGACTGTGGCCTCAAAATCCATCGAGCGTTGGGGCCGGGCCTCCTTGAAAGTGCCTACGAGGAATGTTTGTATTATGAATTAACAGCTTCGAGACTTGCCGTTGAAAAACAGAAAGCCCTGCCATTAATTTATGAGGATATCCGGATGGAAATCGGTTACCGTGTTGATCTGCTGGTAGAAGGGAAAGTTGTCATCGAAGTAGAATCCTGTGAAGCGCTGAATGACGCTCATCTTGCCCAAGTACTTACTTATTTACGACTGAGTGAATGCAAATTGGGTTTGCTCATCAATTTCAATACAACCTTATTCAAGAACGGTTACCGCCGTGTACTCAACGGAAATGTTTCGCTGTGAAACCTCCGTGAACTCCGTGTTTAAATCATGCAACAAATCTTCAACATAAAAACAGAAACAGACTTTACTCAGGCTTGTCTTGAGGCGTTTCAATATCAATACCGGAATGTTCCTGTCTATCGGCAGTTCATCGAATTTTTAAATATCGATATCGACAAAATTGATGCGATAGAAAAGATTCCCTTCCTGCCGATTGAGATGTTTAAACGCCATAAAATTCTGGACAGCAACACAACCGCCGAACAATTTTTCCAAAGTTCGGGCACCACGCAGATCCAAACTCTGTCCAAACATTACATCGCAGATTTTTCACTTTACGAGGAAAGCATCCGCAGAAGTTTTGAGCAGTTTATCGGCCAGCCCGAAGACTTTGTTTTCCTCGGTCTTCTTCCCGGCTATTTGGAGCGGCAGAACTCTTCGCTGATTTATATGGTAGATTATCTGATGAAGCAATCGGGGCAGCCGCAGAACGGTTATTTTCTGTACAACCACGCAGAGTTGCGGCAATTGCTGGGTAAGATCACCGACAAAAAAGTGCTGCTCTTCGGCGTTTCTTTTGCGTTGTTGGATTTCCTCGATTACTGTCACTCAGCCGCCAAGCCATTAAATAATTCGGCCACTCAAAACCTCACGATCATCGAAACCGGCGGTATGAAAGGTAGAAAAACCGAGATGACCAAAGACGAACTGCTGAAAATACTGCAAAGCGGCTTCACGACCGACAAGGTGTTTTCAGAATACTCGATGACCGAATTGTTGTCCCAAGCCTACTCGCTCGGCAATAACGAATACGACTGTCCGCCGTGGATGCGCGTGCTTATCCGCAATACTGAAGATCCGTTCAGTTATGTGGATGACGGCCGCACCGGCGCCATCAACATTATCGACCTCGCCAACCGCCACAGTTGTTCATTTATCGCTACCCAAGATTTAGGGAAAATAGAAAACGGCAAGTTTCAGGTTCTGGGCCGCATCGACCATTCGGACATCCGCGGCTGCAGTCTTTTGGTTTCGTAACTTTAGGCTATGGAAAATGTGATTAAAAATTTCTTCGTGGCCGACCACGAACGGATTGATGCATTGCTGGATGTCGCAACGGCAGATGCCGAGAACATCGACATGGATTTGTATCATCAGTTTCGCGTCGGCATTCTGACGCATATCAAAATGGAAGAGAAAATTCTTTTCCCTGCCGCGCAGTATGCCAACGGCGGTGTACCGTTGCCATTGGCAGCTGAACTTCGGCTGGAGCACGGTGCAATCACTTCACTGATGGTTCCGCCGCCCACGCCGGATTTAATCAAGGTGCTCAAATATGTCCTTCACTTGCACGACGACAAGGAAGAGCGGCGCGGCGGCATGTACGACAAATGCGCCGAACTGACCGAGAGCGAGACCGAATCCCTGCTCCGGCAACTGCAGCAGACCACGCCCGTGCCCGTGCATCCGCACAACCTTCAAGACTATGCTCTGGATGTGGCCAAGCGCGCGCTGACGAGGGCAGGCTACGATTACGACGCCATAGCAGCGCAATAAAAAAGGCCGCTCAATTCGAGCAGCCCTCAATATTTCGCGTGGTTTGTAGCTTACAAAGAAGCAGAATAAACCAACAGGTCGGTCAGTTTGTTCGAGTAACCTGTCTCGTTGTCGTACCAAGAAACCAGTTTCACAAAGTTTGGCGACAGCATAATGCCCGCACCCTTGTCGAAGATGGAAGTTCTCTTATCACCGATGAAGTCCTGAGATACCACAGCGTCCTCGGTATAACCCAAGATCCCTTTCAGTTCACCCTCAGAAGCAGCTTTGATCACTGAAGCGATCTCATCGTAAGAAGTCGCTTTTTCCAGTCTTACCGTCAGGTCTACTACAGAAACATCGGCCGTAGGAACGCGGAAAGACATACCGGTCAGTTTGCCGTTCAGTGAAGGGATTACTTTGCCAACAGCTTTAGCAGCACCCGTAGAAGAAGGGATGATGTTCAGCAGTGCAGAGCGGCCGCCTCTCCAATCTTTCATTGACGGGCCGTCAACCGTTCTTTGTGTTGCAGTAGCCGCGTGAACGGTAGTCATCAGACCTTCAACGATACCGAAGTTGTCATGAACCACTTTTGCCAACGGCGCGAGACAGTTGGTGGTACAAGAGGCGTTGGAGAAAATCTGCTGATCTGCGGTCAGTTCTTTATGGTTAACGCCCATCACAAACATCGGTGTATCGTCTTTCGACGGAGCCGACAGTAATACTTTTTTGGCGCCGGCGTTCAGGTGAGCCGTTGCTTTTTCTTTATCCAAGAACAGACCGGTAGATTCTACAATGTATTCTGCATCTACTTGGTTCCAGTTCAGGTTGTTTGGGTCTTTCTCAGCCGTGATGCGGATTTTCTTTCCGTTTACCACCAGATCATTTCCTTCCACGGAAACTTCACCCGGGAAGCGACCGTGCACTGAGTCATATTTCAGCATATACGCCATGTACTCTACATTTACAAGGTCGTTGATGCCTACCACCTCGATATTGTCGCGCTCTGCCATTGCACTGAATACCAGACTGCCGATTCTACCGAAGCCGTTGATACCTACTTTGATTTTTGACATTTTATTAAATTTATTTGGGTTAAAAATGGATCCTTTTACATTGCCAAGATCTCGTAAATCTTTAGCAAATCTTTGTTGATGTCGTTGTGTTTTTTGATGGCTTCCTCAATTGGCGTAAACACGAGTTCATTGGCGCGAATACCCGCCATCACATTGGTTTCTCCTTCCATCAGTCCTTTTACCGCGCCATAACCCAAACGGCTGGCCAGCACGCGGTCTGCACAACTGGGCCTTCCGCCGCGCTGGATGTGGCCCAAGACGGAAACGCGGATGTCGTAATCGGGGAATTCTTTCTTGGTTTTCTCGGCCAAGTCGTAGACATTGGCCAATTCTTCTCCCTCGGCTACCACTACAATGCTGGACATTCTTCCGCTTTTCTCGGCGCGTCTGAAGGTGCCGAAGAGTTCTTCTATGCTGTCCTTTCGTTCGGGGATGAGAATGTCGATGGCGCCTGCGGCAATTCCGCTGTTTAGGGCGATGAATCCTGCATCGCGTCCCATCACTTCTACAAAGAAAACACGGTTGTGCGAGGTGGCTGTGTCACGGATTTTGTCGATGGCTTCCATTGCCGTATTCAACGCCGTATCAAATCCGATGGTGTTGTCGGTGCCGAAAATATCGTTGTCGATGGTGCCGGGAATACCAACCGTACGGATCCCGAACTCATCGTTAAGAGCCTTCGCACCGCGGAAAGAACCGTCGCCGCCGATACACACCAACGCATCGATTTGGTTTTGACGACACTGTTCAAATGCTTTTGCGCGGCCTTCCGGCGTTTTGAACTCGGCACACCGCGCTGATTTCAGAAAGGTGCCGCCTTGGTTGATGATGTTGCGCACAGAGCGCGGCCCCAACTTCAGAAAATTGCCGTTGATAAGGCCGGCATAGCCTTCCCGCACACCCAGACACCCGATTTTATAGTAATTCGCGGTACGTACCACCGCGCGTATGGCGGCATTCATGCCCGGAGCGTCGCCCCCGGAAGTCAGTACTGCAATTCTGCGAATATCGGTCTCGGCCATGCTTTTTAAATTGCTTACAAATTTACTTAATTTTTAGAGATTACTAAAACCGCTGTCTTGGCGTCACATCTGCCGGACTTTATTATTTTTGTTGTTCTAAAATGAACAGAGCACTTCGGGAAAGCAGAAATTTTGTGGCTATCGTCTTGGTAGCTGTCTATTTCTTTGCTCTTTTCTCGGGAATCTTTCACCGCCACTCGGTAGCAGCCAATCACCAAGTTTCGGAAATTGTAAAAGGCAAACTGCAGCCGCAGGGCGATACTTCCTGTCTCGTCTGCCATTTCAATTCAGAATTGTTCACTGCTTCGGTTCGGCCGTTTTTTGATTTCGCTCCGCAAGCAGTCCGTCAATCTCTGTTGCCGGCGGATATTTACCGTCCGTGTACAATTGAGGTCGGTACCCGGCAATTCTCTCCGCGCGGTCCGCCCGTGTTGAACAGCTAATCAATGTAAAAGGCTGCTCGGCAGCAACTGTTCAACTTTAACAATTCTAAAATTTGAAAAATATTTTTAAGCTGTTGCTGCTGTTTATGGCAGCAATGGCAACTGCGCAATCATATAGCGTAAACGGTGTGGTGCGCGATTTTCATGACAATACGCCGTTGGCGGGCACTGTGATTAATGTCGGCAAATACTCCGCCGTATCGGACAGCAAGGGCAATTTCAACCTAAAAACCGTACCGAAGGGGACTTATTTCCTAACGGCGAACCATCCGCAATGCGAACCCTTTTCTGAGGAAGTAACGATAAACAGAAACGTCAGCATAACGATCTCGATGGAACACCACATGCGAGAACTTGAAACGGTGGTCTTGAATGTCCACCGCAAAAACGCCGGCTCAATGGTAGTCAGCACTCTGGACAAGGATGTGATCCGTCGCAATGTAACCGATAATTTGGGAGAAATGCTCACGGCCGTTTCCGGCGTCGGGAGCCTCAAGACGGGCGGCCAAATTTCAAAACCGATCATTCATGGTTTATACGGCAGCCGCATTTCCGTTCTGAACAATGGTGTGAAACTCGCCGAGCAGGAATGGGGCGTGGAACATGCGCCGAATGTCGATCCGTCGGCTTTTGATCATATAGATGTAATCAAAGGTGCGTCGGCGCTTAAATTTGGTGCCGGAGCGGTTGGCGGCGTGGTGGTGCTGGAGCCGCAGACGCCGAAGAAAATCGATACCCTGATCGGCTCCGTTACTTTGTCGGGGATTTCAAACGGTCGCGGTGCGGCGGCCAATGTCGGCATCCTGCAGTCATGGCAAAACGGTTGGGCCATGCGCGCCGGTGGCAGTTACCGAAAGACCGGCGACTTGCAAACGCCCGACTACAATTTAACAAATACCGGCGCAGAGTTTTCGTCATTCGATTTTACTGTACAAAAGAGTGAGCTGAAGCACGGTTTTGCGGCCGGTTACAGCGGCACCCATCAGAATATCGGCATCTACCGGGGCTCGCACATCGGTTCGCTTGAAGATTTCTACCGCGCCATTCACGCTTCACAGCCGCTTTATACGGATCCGTTCAGCTATAAAATCGGCAACCCGAGGCAAGAAGTCGCTCACCATATCGTGAAGCTTAGCGGTTATCGTCGTCTGGCAAATTTGGGAAAACTCTCGGCCACTTATAGTTTTCAGCTCAACCATAGAAAAGAATTCGATGTACGACGCGGCGAACTAGCGGCTCTGCCGTCGCTCGATTTGGAACTGATTACCCATAATTTTAACCTGAATCATTTGCTGGAGCGCGGGAAGTGGTCGCTGGAAAGCGGTGTCGACTTTACTTATCAGAACAACTATTCCAATCCCGGCACCCTGGCGCGCCGACTGATCCCGAACTATGATGAATACTTGGGCGGTGTTTATTCGGTTTTCAAATATCGTTTCAACACGCATTGGAATGTGGAAGCCGCCGGGCGCTTTGATCACAGGACCGATGAGGTGATAAAGTGGTTCGACGACTCCGATTGGCAGCTGCGTTATGCCGAGCGCTTCCCGCAGTATTTTGTATTGTCTGAGCAAGGCAGAACCATGGCCAAACCGTCATTGAAGTTTGAAAATATGAGCTTGAATGCAGGAGTGGAATATCATGCGTCGTCGGCCTTTAATGCAAAGTTCAACTACGCGCGCGTGGGCCGTGCGCCCAATATTGCGGAGCTGTTTTCCGACGGTCTGCATCATTCGGCGGCAATCATCGAGATTGGTAATTTGGCGCTGAAAAGCGAGACGGGTCATCAGTTTAACCTGGCGCTGTCGTCACAGTTGCCGCTGCTTGCCGGGCTGCAGCTGAGCGTCAATCCGTATCTGTTTCTGACCAACAATTTCATCAACGAGGTGCCGACGGGCATTCAAAATACCATTCGCGGCGTGTTCCCGATTTGGTCTTATCGTCAGGTCGATGCATTGATGTACGGTATCGATGCAGACGCCGCTTTAAAATTTACCCCGGAACTTTCATGGCAAGGCAGGTTCTCCTATGTTTACGGCCAAGACAAAACCAATGACCAACCGCTGATTCTGATGCTGCCGCCGAATGTGGTGAATGCCGTTGAGTTCAGTTCAAAACATAAATTCAACATCGGGATCGAGAACCGATTGTTTTTCAAACAAACGCGCTATCCGATGTTCAATCCGACGCTGCGCATTTTTGAAAACGGTGCAGAGGTGGAGAAAACATTGGATCTGAGCACTCCGCCGTCGGCTTATGCACTGTGGACCGTAAGTGCAGGAGCAGAAATTGCACGCAACTTATCCGTTAATCTGAAAGTCGACAATCTTTTCGATACAGCCTACCGAGATTACCTCAACCGTCTGCGCTATTTCTCTGACGAAACAGGTCGCAGTTTTATCTTGAGTTTCAGATATCAATTTTAAATTTGACAAATGAAAAAGCTTTTAAAACTAACAGCAATTTTAACGGTTCTTTTGTTCATCAATTCGTGCAACCGCGAGGACTTTGATGCAGATGATTTTGCCCAAGAGGAAATTACCAATATTATTCTCTTGGTTAAGGACCGAGACGGCGGCAATGTCAAAACGTACAACTACGCAATGGGCGGCAACGCAGATCCGGTGATTAACCTGACGGACGGCCATACCTATGACGTGGAAACGGTTTTCATGAACGGCAATGTGAACATCACCAACGACATCATAGCTGCAAAGGACGAGCACTTTTTGGTCTACCGTTTCAGCAATTCCGACATTCACCTCGTGCGGACGGATGATGCCGCAGCTACGCGAACAGACGGAGTAAAGCTCGGCATCAAAACGCTTTGGATGGTTACCAAGGCGAGCCAAGGCGGCTCTGCGAAACTCGTATTGAAGTTAATTCACGGAGCAAGAGCCGTGGCTGACGCCACCACCGTCGTAACATCGCCCGGTCAGTACAGAGAGTTCGGTCAATGGTCCGGCGGAGAAACCGACGCGGAAGCCACTTTCGGGATTCGGCAATAAACGGCAGGCAATGAGAACGCAGCAATTGCTAAGGCGAATGCCGCAGCGGTCTGCGCATGTACAAATTTTTGCTATTTTTGCAATCTAAAAATTTCTATTAATGAAGGTTACGAGCAAAAACCACGACGAAGTAAGCGCGCTGCTCACCGTGACGCTGGATAAGTCAGATTACAAAGAAAGAGTTGACAAGACGCTTCACAACTACGCTAAGAACGCCAATATTCCCGGTTTCCGTAAAGGCAAGGCTCCGCTGAGCATGATCAAGAGACAGTACGAGGCCGGCGTGGCAATGGAAGAAATCAATAAGCAGGTTTCCACTGCTCTCAATAATTATATTACTGAAAACAAATTGCGTCTGGTAGGCCAGCCGATTCCGGTTCCTGTAGAGGAGCTGGACTACAACGCAAATCAGCTGTCGGTTGATTTTGAAGTAGGGTACGAGCCCGACTTTACCATCGATCTGGCAAGCTATACCGCGCCTCATTTCAAAGTGGAAGCGGGCGACAAAGAGATCAACCAAAGCATCGAGAATATGCAGAAGCGTTTTGCAGAGCGTATTCCGGCGGAGGAAATCACCGACGATGCCTACGTGGCGCTTGAGGTGAAGCAAGTGGTGGAAGAAGACGCCGAAGGCGAGCACAACCATGCTCCCAAAAACGTAACCATCAACAAAGACAACAAAGAAGTCTTCGACTTGGTAAAAGGCAAGAAGAACGGAGACACCGTAAAGCTTACAAAACAACAACTGCAAGACGATGCCGAGCTGGCCAAGCAATTGGGCTTCTCTGCGAACGAGGCAGAGCATCTGCACCACGACGAAGTAGAAGTTACCGTAAAAGACGTCTACACGTTGAAATTGGCCGAGTTGGATCAAGATATGTTCGATAAGGTGTACGGCGAGGGAAAAATCAAATCTGAGGAAGAACTTCGCGCGAAAGTGAAGGAGGAATTGGACGAGTATTTCCAGCAAAACGCCGATGTACATTTTGTGAACAAAGTATTGGAGCAGATTGTTGAAAAACAAGAGGTTGCTTTGCCGGCGGATTTCTTGGTAAAATGGTTGTTGTTCAGCAATCAGAACATTCAGTCAGAAGAGCAAGCGCGCCAGATTCTGGAGAACGAGCAGTCTCAGCTGAAGTATCAGATCATCGAAGGCAGACTGATGAGCGACAACGGAATAGAAATAGACTACGCCGATGTATTGGCACAAGCCGAGCAGTTGGTGCGTAACCAGTTGGCCATCTACGGCATCCATCACCTGAGCGATGAGGAGATCCAGAAATATGCCGTGGAAATGCTGAAAGACCAAGAGCAGGTGCGTCAGATTTCTTCTGAGGTAGCAACTGCAAAGCTCAAAGACATCATCTTGGAAAAAGCAGGCAGAGAAGAAAAGACCATCACTCATGATGAGTTCTTGGAAGAGATCAAGAACTAATCTCCCGAGTTATTGACAATGAAAAGCCTCTGAAATTTCAGAGGCTTTTTTGTGCTTGCAAGACAAATGCAAATTAAAAACTGAAGCCCTCTATCTCGGGAACGGACAATAACAGCTGTTCCAGATCTTTTAGTTTTTGAGGATGAATGCGGATGTCCAAGAAAATGGTTACCACATGGTTTTCCAGCAGATAATGAGGCTGGCTGTGGTTGCGTGTCAACAAGTTGATCTCGCTTAAAATGAAAGCTTTCAGCGCGATGTGTTCCCTCGGCAGTTGAATCCGCAACATGCGCAATTGTTTCCGCCGCATCAGCGCACGGCTGAGCACGGGAGTAAGCTGTAGAAAAAGCAAACAAACCACAAGGAAAATCCCTGCCGTACCGAACTGCCCGAAGCCGATGGCAACGCCTATGGCCGCCGAGATCCAGATAATCCCCGCGGTGGTGAGGCCGTGAACGCTGAAACCTTCTTTAAAGATAACGCCGCCACCCAAGAAGCCGATGCCGCTGACCACGTAAGAAGCAATCCTCGTCGGTTCCCCCAGTGGTGCTCCCATCTTATAACCCAACATAGAAAACAAGGCCGAGCCCAGGCAGATAATGGTGATGGTTTTCAGTCCCGCCGATTTGTCTTTCTGCTCGCGCTCGTAGCCCAACAGCATGCCCGCTGCCAGCGCAAAGAGCACTTTATAAACATCGGATATTTCCAGCAGGTCGTCCATGGAACTAAGTTAGCCTTTTAATTTATTTGCTCCGTAATGCGCTTGCCATTGTTCGGCGGTTGCGCAGAGCTCGTTGTACCAA
>RDDY01000218.1 GCA_003852805.1 Chryseobacterium sp. | reverse complement strand
CTAGACGGACTCCTTCTGCAATGGTTTGCAAATCTGCCGTTGAAAGTTTCCGATCTTGAGGTAAACAATCTTAAAATGCTGTAGAACAAGGACTTTGGGGTCCTTGACCTAAAGAGTACTTTAATACATCAAAGCCGTTCTCAGTGTTGAGAACGGCTTTCTTGTTTAACCTTGTCAATGTTCAAAACCTTGACAAGGTTGTCGGAAGAATGCCCGGATAAAAAACCGCTTGCATAGTTGCAAACGGTTTGATGTTTATACTAAACAGTTTATGCCAAAACGCTGACCTGGTTTTGGAGCAGTTCATAAATCGTGTCGCGGCCGTTTTCGGGTTTTACGTTTACGGCGCGTGTACCGTTGAAATGCAGGCAAGTGATAAAGCCTTCTCGTACAGAGTCCAAGCATGTGTATTTCACACAATAATCCAGCGCCAACCCCACGATTTCCACCAACTCTATATTGCGGCTGCGTAAGTAATCGCCAAGCCCGGTTTTCATAAAATGGTTGTTGTCCTGAAAAGCACTGTAACTGTCGATCTCTGTATTGGTCCCTTTTTGTACAATGTGCGTCACACGGCTTCGGTCTAGTTGCGGGTGAAATTCCGCTCCGGTTGTGCCTTGCACACAATGGTCGGGCCACATGTATTGCGGAATGCCGTTCAGAATAATGTTGTCGCCCACCTGTCTGTCGTTGTTGGATGCAAAACTTTTATGATTTGCCGGATGAAAATCTTGCGTCAAGATAATTTCGTCGTAAGGGTTGTTCTGCGTCAACTCATTGATGTAAGGAATAATCTCGCTTGCAGCCGGCACGGCCAAGGAGCCGCCTTCACAAAAATCGTTTTGAACATCAACTATTAAAAGTGCTTTTCTCATAATGGTAAAAACTTATCGTCCCACAAATTTACTCTAATTAAACGAGGAACCCGCCAACGGCAGTTTCCACCCGAAACTGTAAATTTGGACATGCTTCGACCCGAATGTAATTTGAATAACCCACAGACAAGAAAACTTATAAAAAGCAGAATCAACGGTCTTACAGCGGACACCAGACCGCGATGGGGCAAAATGAATTCGGCGCAAATGTTGCGGCATTGTTCACTGATCTTGGGTGTGGCATGTGGAGAAGTGCGGCTGCCGTCGCCGCCGTGGTTCATAAGAATCATCGGTATAATCACACGTTTGGAACTGCGTTTGTTCAACAACGGAATTCCACCGTGTATGCCGACATTTCAAGTGGTTGTTGTCAACGAAAATTGTAACTTCGAGACTGCACGCAATCGGTTGCTAACTGCCATCGACAATTATGAAGAGGTATTGATACGCGGGCGCTTACCGCAAGAGCATGCGTTGTTCGGCAAGATGACGGTTGACGACTGGGGATTTTTGGAATATAAACACATACACCATCACTTAAAACAATTTAACAACTAATGGCTTTTTTCAGCAAAATAACCGGTGGCGGGCTCGGCCCGAGTTTTTGGAGTCCGGTAGAAACAGAAGACGACTTGCAAAAAGCAATTGATGAGAGCGCAGAACGGAAGGTAGTTTTGTTCAAGCATTCGCCGCGATGTGTAATCAGCAAAGCCGTTTTGCAAAACTTTGAAAAAGAGGTACGTCATAGTTCGGCGGCCGACAGTTACGGTTTCTGGTTTGTGGACGTGATCGCGCAGCGCAGTCTTTCGCGGGAAATAGCGGACCGATTCTCCGTTGCGCACCAAAGCCCGCAGGTCATTTTGCTGCAAGACGGCAAAGAGGTTTACAATGCTTCCCACAGCTCCATTGATTACCACCGGGTCGAAAAAGCATAGATGACAGGCTTTCCGTATTTTAACAGGCATTTGGCCGAAATTCTTGATGTACCCGCTGATGCCGTGCCCGTCTGCACAGAGCTTTTTACCGTTCGGCAGGTCTCTAAGGGCGAATATCTTATGCATCACGGCGAGTTCTCGGACAGTCTTTACTTTGTAGAAAAAGGTTTGCTGCGAATGTACACCATTGACCGCAACGGCCGAGAACATATTGTGCAATTTGCGCCGGAAGGTTGGATGGTCTCTGATCGAGGAAGTCTCTATTTCGGTGAGGAAACCATTTTCAATATTGATGCTATTGAAGATTCTGTCGTCTTGGTGATGCGCAGTGATTTTTTTACGGAGTTGACTTTACACTATCCTCAGGCGGTTTCGGCTAACGAGTTGTTGCTCCAAAAACACATCCGACAATTGCAGCACCGCATCACGCTGTTGCTGGGCGCCACGGCGGAAGAACGTTATCTGGATTTCATAAAAACCTATCCGCAACTCTTGCAGCGCGCGCCCCAATGGATGTTGGCGTCTTATTTGGGTGTGGCACCCGAAAGCCTGAGCCGTGTCAGGCGAGAATTGGCCCGAAAGAAATTTGAAATAAATTGATCGTCGAAGAAGATCAGCGTCCAAAGCTCTCTCTCATTCACCAAATCACTCAACAATCAGGCGCGAAATTTGATATAACAAGAAATAAATTTTTAAGATGGATATCAGACATAATCAATCTTCCGGCAGCGGCGCTTTCGAGGCTTTTGTCGACGGCAAGAAAACCGGTTTTATGACCTACACATTGAGCGGCGATAAAATGAGCATCAACCATACGGAAGTAGACCGCGAATTCGGCGGACAAGGGATAGGCAAAGCATTGGTGGACGGTGCGGTGGAATATGCGCGCAAAGAGCAATTAAAAATCAACCCCGTCTGTCGGTTTGCCGACCGTACGCTGCGATCATCGGACCGGTACAAAGACGTTTTATAAAACAGAAAGAACTCCGCGCGGAGTTCTTTCTGTTTTTAGACCGTTGAAAGCTACAATGCCATCTCCGGTACATTTTCATCGGTAATCAGTTTGCCCGCTGTGGCTTGGCGAATGTCTCCCAAAGAAACGCCGGGCGCTCGCTCGATCAGTCGGAAACCGCCATCGGGGTCTACTTCATAAACCCCGAGTTCGGTCACGATCTTTTTGATACAGCGTACTCCCGTCAGCGGCAGTGTGCATTCGGGTAACAATTTGCTCTCGCCGTGCTTGTTTACCTGCTGCATTGCCACAATGATATTCTTGGCAGAGGCAACCAAGTCCATGGCGCCGCCCATGCCTTTTACCATTTTTCCGGGAATCTTCCAATTGGCGATGTCGCCGTTTTCCGAAACTTCCATCGCGCCCAAGATCGTCAAATCAACTTTCTGCGCGCGGATCATTCCGAAACTCATGGCCGAATCGAAAATGGCCGATCCGGGAAGCGTGGTGATCGTTTGTTTCCCTGCGTTGATCAGATCGGGGTTTTCTTCTCCCTCGTACGGAAACGGACCCATGCCTAACAATCCGTTTTCAGATTGTAGTACGACATTGATGTTTTCGGGGATGTAATTCGCCACCAGGGTCGGGATGCCGATACCGAGGTTGACGTAAGAATTATTCTTTATTTCTTTGGCAATGCGCTGTGCAATCTGCTCTTTTGTTAAAGCCATAATCAGTGATTTTTGTGAGTGCGGCAGGCTTATCGCTTGCGTACGGTGACTTGTTCTATTCTTTTCTCGTAGTGCGCTCCTTGGAAGACGCGGTGAACGTAGATGCCGGGTGTGTGAATTTGATCCGGATCCAATTCACCCGCAGGTACGAGCTTCTCCACCTCAGCTACGGTTATTTTTCCTGCCATGGCCATCGCAGGATTGAAGTTGCGCGCTGTGGAATGATAAATCAAATTGCCCGCGGTATCGCCTTTCCATGCTTTTACGATGGCGAAATCTGCATCAAAGGCATATTCCAGCAGATATTCTTTACCATTGAAGGTGCGCGTTTCTTTGCCCTCGGCTACCTCGGTACCTACGCCTGCCGGAGTGTAGAATGCGGGCAAACCGTAACCGGCCGCCATACAGCGCGTGGCCAGAGTGCCCTGCGGAATCAGTTCCACCTCCAACTCGCCGCTCAGCAATTGTCGCTCAAACTCGGCATTTTCGCCGACATAGGAAGCGATCATTTTTTTGATTTGTCTTTGTTGCAATAAAAGTCCGAGACCGAAGTCGTCAACGCCGGCATTGTTGGAGATGCAGGTCAAATCCCGAACGTTTTTCCTAACCAGTTCTGCAATGCAGTTTTCAGGAATGCCGCAAAGCCCGAAGCCACCGAGCATAACGGTCATCCCGTCGGTTATCCCTTCGCAGGCTTGCTGTACGTTTTCTACTGTTTTATCAATCATCGTTTCGTGTGGTGTTAGAGGTAAGTAAGTTTCATTTCAGGTGTGATCTTCAACAATGATTCGTAGATAAGTTTGATCACATTTTGCACGTCGTCTTTTTCTACCATTTCTACCGTTGTGTGCATGTAGCGAAGCGGGAGCGAGATCAAAGCCGACGGTATACCGCTGCCCGAATACGCAAACGCATCGGTATCCGTACCCGAACTTCTGCTGGCCGCTGCGCGCTGGAAGGGGATGTTGTTTTCTTTGGCCGTATCCAAGATCAGATTACGGATGTTGTGATGAACGCTAGGTGCGTAGAAAATCACCGGGCCGTCACCGCATTTTTGTTCGCCTTCTTTCTTTTTTTCGATCATCGGCGTGGTGGTGTCGTGCGTTACGTCGGTTACGATGGCGATGTCGGGGTTGATGCGTGCGGCAATCATCTCCGCGCCGCGCAGTCCGATTTCCTCCTGAACGGAATTGGTTATGTACAAGCCGAAAGGCAAAGCTTTACCGTTTTCCTTCAGCATTCGCGCAACCTCAGCAATCATGAAACCGCCCATTCGGTTGTCCAAAGCACGGCCAACAAAGTAACGGTTGTTCAGCTCAAAGAATTCATCGGGATACGTAATCATGCAACCTACGTGGATGCCCAGTTGCTCTACTTCCTCTTTTGACTTGGCGCCGCAATCTATAAAGATGTTTTCTATTTTGGGTTTCGGTTCGTTTTTATCCGTTCGGGTGTGGATGGCGGGCCAGCCGAAAACTCCTTTTACAATGCCTTTTTCACCATGAATATTTACTACTTTTGACGGCGCAATGGTTTGGTCCGAGCCTCCGTTACGGATAACGTAGATCAAACCGTCTGACGTAATGTAATTGACATACCAGCTGATTTCATCTGCGTGTGCCTCTATCACAACCTTGAAATCTGCTTCGGGATTGATGATGCCGTAACAGGTGCCGTACGGGTCGGTTTCAATTTTGTCCACGAACGGACGGATATAATCTGACCATAGTTTTTGGCCGTTTTGTTCAAAGCCCGTAGGCGATGCGTTGTTGATGTATTTCTCGAGAAATTGAAGTGCCTCCGAAGTGAATTTCATTGAAAGGGAATAATTTTTGAATTGAATGTTCGTTTTGTAAAAGTAATGAAAATATATAAAATCTCGTTTTCACTGCTGTTGTTTTTCGCCGTTTTCGCAGGCGCGCAGACACAGGATTCTTTGGTCATCGGCGACTTTAAAAACATCCCGCCAAGTAAGCTGAAAACCGACGCAGAGGGAAATAAATATTATTTCGACGAGAGATTGCAGGCCCGGGTGTACGACGTGAATGGCGAAAAGGTAATTGAAATGGACGAGTTGCGTCTGATCAACAAACCGCGCTTCAACAATCAGCTTGACCGTAATTATTATGCCTTCCTGAATAAAAAGTTGGTCAGGGTTTATCCGCTTTTTTTGGAGGCTTTGCAACAGTACCGCGAAATAGAGCAGGAGATGAACCGCTTGTCGGGCAACCAACGCAGGCAATACGTGCGACAAAGACAGAATCTCTTGGCCGATCAGTACGAAGCACAAATGCGTGATCTGACCACCTCCGAAGGCCAAGTGTTTGCGAAGCTGATGAACCGCGCCACCGGAAAAACCGTCTACGATATTATCAGAGAATTGCGGGGCGGATGGAGCGCCTTTTGGTGGAACGTGAAGGGAAATATTGCAGAAGTCGATCTGAAAAAACCTTATGATCCGTACCGCAGCCGCGAGGACGAGTTCATCGAGTCACTGCTGCTATCCAACTGGAATTTCGGATATTTGCCGACCTATCCCGGTTACAAGGATTTTGTAGTGAAAAAGAATTAGAATGAAAAAAGTATTTAGACTGTTGGCGGTTGCACTGTGCGCGCTGCCGTTATCGTTATCTGCCTGGGGGCTTACAGGCCACCGTGTTATTGCAGAAATTGCTGAAAATCACCTGAACAAAAAGGCCCGCGCGGCGCTGCACGAAATCATCGGGAATCAAAAGTTGGCGTATTGGGCAAACTGGCCGGACTTCATCAAGTCAGATACTACAGGCGTTTGGAAGCCGACGGAAGTTTGGCATTACGTCAACATCGATCCGCAACCCGATTATGCAAACTTTGAAAAAGCATTGCGAGCGCAGGCCGGTCCAAACGCTTACACTCAAATAAAGATACTGGCCGAGCAGATCAAGAATAAGAAAACATCTGCCAAAGACCGCGAGATCGCACTGCGTTTCTTGGTACATATTATGGGCGATATCGCTCAACCGATGCACACCGGCCGCGCCGAGGATTTGGGCGGAAACCGTATAAAGCTTACTTATTTTGGTGACAGAACCAATCTGCACAGCCTTTGGGACAGTAAACTGATCGACAGCGAGAAATACAGCTATACAGAATACGCGCGCGTTTTGGATGTCAAATCTCCGGCAGAAGTAAAGCGCATACAGCAAGGAACATTGGAGCAATGGTTGTATGACAGTCACCTAATTGCCAATCAGCTGTACGCAAGTGTAAAGGACGGCGATAGCCTGAGCTACGGTTACGGTTATAAATATACGGGCGTGATGGAGCGGCAGTTGCTGTACGGTGGTCTGCGGCTGGCAAAAATGCTGAACGATATTCTATAACAATTCGTTCTTCGCCTTTTCAAAAACGACTCGGTCTACGGGCAACGGCAAAATGTTTTCACCGGTTAACGGATGTAGAAGGCATTTTTCCACCGACGAATCGTTGATTGTGAGACTCTCCGGATCCACAATTTCAACCAGATAATAAACGGTGAGCAGTTGCTCGTTTGCCCTGAATTTTGACTTGACAAAATCTTCCTGAGTGTAGAAATGCCTCAGGATTTTTATTTTTACGTTCAGTTCTTCTTTGAATTCGCGGTGCAGACAATCCGTGATACCCTCGCCGAACTCTAAGCCGCCGCCTGGCAGTTTTACCAATATTTCTCCGGCATACTCTTCTTTCAACAGCAGAAGAGAATGGTCTTTGACACACAAACCATATACGCGGACATTAAAACGATCGATCATTTTTTGGTGTTTAGAATAGCATTGATCATTTCTCTTTTGCCGCGCGGGCCCGCAAGCTTTGTAACCTCAAAACCCACATCCTGCAGAATGCGACGGAAACTTCCCTTGCTGGAATAGGTGGTCAACAGCGCGCCATTATGCATTTTCGCGGCGACTTTCTCGACCAACGGCCGCTCCCACAAATCGGGCTGTACACGCGCACCGAAACAATCAAAATATACCAAATCTATCTCGGGCATTTCTATTTGGTCGAGCTGCAAAAAGTCTGCATTTATCTTGTGCAACACGAAGCCGGACAACAGAGAAACGTCTTTTGCCCAAGGCGCAGCGTGCATTTCATGATAAATATCATTTAACTCCGGAAGCTTAAGGTTTTCACAATAAGCCAACTGCTGTACTTCTTCGGGTGTGATCGGATATTTTTCTACCGTAAAATAATTGATCTGCTTTATTTGCTCTTGATTTTTGAAATAATCAACGGTAACCAGCACATTTAATCCCGTTCCGAAGCCTAGCTCTAAAATATTGACTTCACAATTATTGATCTTTTTCAGACCGTTGTCAATAAATACATGGAGTGCCTCTGTGTACGCACCGTTGTGGGAGTGGTAGTGCTCATTCAATCCGTTGATTAGCAGAGTTTTACTTCCGTCCGAGGTGGTGATTATCTCGCGCTGCATTCTTAATTTTTTTCAAATTTAAGCCAAATATATTCGATATTAAAAATTAGATTATATTTGTAAGAACAACCTAAAAATTTTTAAAATGATAATAAACAAGACCACCGATTCCCGATTGGCGACCTTCGATCAGGAGAATTTTACCTTCGGAAACACATTCAGCGATCACATGGTTGTCTGCGAATATCAGGACGGAAAATGGGGCGATATCAAATTGATGCCTTACGGACCGCTTCCGTTTACGCCGGCCATGATGGGCGTTCACTACGGCCAAGCGGCTTTTGAAGGAATGAAAGCTTATAAGGACGCTGACGGTGAAGTCTTTTTATTCAGACCCGAACGCAATTTTCACCGGATGAACAAATCTGCCGTGCGTCTTGCCATGCCCGAGGTAACCGAAGAAATGTTCATCGGCGGTCTGAAAGCGCTTGTGGATATCGACCGCGGCTGGGTGCCTCACGGAGAGGGCTTTTCACTATATCTGCGCCCTGTATTGTTTGCGACCGAGGAAGCTTTGCAGGCACGTATCTCTACCAAGTTTATGTTTGCAATCATGGCTACGCCGGCGCGAGCGTACTATCCGAAGCCCATTGCGGTAAAAGTATCCGACCATTTCTCGCGTTCGGCGAATGGCGGAGTAGGCTATGCAAAGGCAGCCGGCAACTATGGCGGTTCCTTTTATCCCACGCTGTTGGCGCAAGAAGAGGGCTACGACCAAGTAATCTGGACCGACGATTGCGAGCATAAGTATTTTGAAGAAAGCGGAACCATGAACGTGATGGTTCGCATTAATGATACCATCATCACGCCAAAAACCTCCGAGAAGATTTTGGACGGTGTAACCCGTGACAGCATATTGAAAGTTGCGGAGCATCTGGGCGTAAAAACCGAAGTCAGAGACCTGGCCGTGGAAGAAGTCTACAACGCACACAAAAACGGAGAGCTGAAAGAAGCCTTCGGTGTGGGGACGGCCGTGGTTATGAGTATGTTTAAAGAAATAGGCTACAAAGAAGAGCGCTTGGCATTGGATGTTTTGCCCGAAGACGAAAGCGTGGCTCAGCAACTAAAGAAATTCTTGACCGATTTGCAAGCAAACCAAGGGGAAGATCCTTTTGGTTGGAGAGTGAAAGTAGAGAAAGGTTACGCAGACCAATTCTTAAAATAGGTAGAAAGCCGGCAAAACAGCCGGCTTTTATTTTTGTGCAAGAACAAATCGGTCGTTGCCGCTGAGGTCTTTGATGAGCTCCGATGTGCTAAAACTATTGAACAGTTCCAGAGTTTCCTTTCCGTATTTCTGATTGATTTCAACCAACACGAAGCCTTTTTGGCCAAGATGTTTTTGGCTGTCGGTGGCTATTTTACGGTAGAAAATCAAAGGATCATCTGCCAACGGATGAAGTGCAGTGTACGGCTCAAAATCGCGGACTTGCGTGGAGAGTGAAACTGCCTCTTCGCGCCCGATGTAAGGCGGGTTGCTTATGATGAGATCGTATTGCTGCTGTAACTCGCAATTCAAATAATCGGCGGTTTCAAATTTGATATCGACTTTATGCATTTCGGCGTTCTTCTTCGCTATCAGCAGCGCGTCGGTAGAAATATCCATTGCGGTAACTTCGGTGTGGGGGAACAATGTTTTCAGCATAATAGCGATTATCCCCGATCCTGTGCCGATGTCCAATATTCTGATTCCCGAAAGGTCTGCGCGGGCCCGGAGTTTGTCGGTCGCAATTTCAACCAATTCTTCCGTCTCGGGCCTTGGAATCAGCGTATGCTCATTGACGAAAAATTTGTGCCCGTAGAAATCCGTTTTACCCAAAATATGTTGGTACGGTTTCCCTGAAATCAATTGGGTAACAGCCTCCTCAAAGCGCGAGCAAGCCTCACCCGAGACAATATTGCCGGCAGCGGCGCGAACTTCAATCCGTGACAACCCCAGAAACTCTTCTGCAAATATGATGAATAGTTCTGCAATTTCACTTTCCATATAAAGCCCGGAAAGCCGGCGCGAAAAGCCGGTTCGCAGTTGCCTGAGCGTCATCAACGACGGTAGATTAATCGGTTCTCGGTAGACTGTTCGTCATCAAACAGATAACCTTCTTCTGAAAAAGCTTTCAGTTCCTCGCGGCTTTGCACCTGATTTTCCGCGCAAAACCGTGCGAGCAGACCGCGCGCATGTTTTGTATAAACCACGATGGTCTTGGCCTTTCCCGACTTCATCTCGTAGAAATCAACATCCACCAACGGTGCTTTCAGCTTCTTTCGGTCCAACACTTTTGCATATTCGGTGCTGGCCAAATGCAGAACGAATTCGTCCTTTTTCAACATACGGTTGAAAGCGTCGGTTACTCTGTCACGCCAGAACGCATACAGGTTTTTATAACCGTCGAACGAGAAAGGTCTGCCCATTTCCAAACGATAAAGCATGACACGATCAGACGGTTTCAGCATTCCGTATAAACCGGAAAGTATTCTCAGATTTTCCTGCAAATAATCGGCTGCGTTTTTGTTCAAGGAAGGTGCATCCAAACCGCGGTAAACCTCGCCTGTAAAAGCAAAAAGTGCCTGCGTAGATTCTGCGGCAGTCGGGTTGGGTTTCCAATCTTGGTTGCGCTGCCAGTTTTCATCAGCCAACCGATCGGAGATCTGCATCAACTCTTTTATAAACGCAGGATCTTTCTCACGCAGATGACGGTTGATCTCGGCAGCTTCGCGAATAAATTGTGGCTTTGTAGACGGCAATAAATCAGACTTTCTGCCAATATCCATCAGCTTGGCAGGGCTTACAATAATCTTCATCAGTTCTCGAAATCACCTTTGCCTTGGCGTATAATCTCAGGTTCGTCTCCGGTTAAATCCACGATGGTCGACGCGCGGTTGTCACCGTATCCTGCATCGATAACGATGTCTGCAATCTGGTCAAATTTCTCTGCAATCAACGTAGGATCGGTTGTGTATTCGATAACATCGTCATCGTCTTTGATGGACGTGGAGGCAATCGGGTGGCCCAGATGTTCCACGATCATCTGTGGAATGTTGTGTTCGGGCACGCGGATGCCCACGGTTTTATTGTTCTTGTAGGCGAGCGGCAAGGTTTTGGCCGCAGGCAGAATAAAGGTGAACGGCCCCGGCAGATACTGTTTCAGCGTTCTAAAGGTGGCGGTGTCGACGGGTTTTGTGAACTCAGACAAATGGCTGAGGTCATTGCAGATAATCGAGAAATGTGCTTTCTCTAACTTCACGTTTTTTATGCGCGCCAGCTTCTCCATGGCTCTGATGTTGAAAATGTCGCAACCCATTGCGTAGACGGTATCGGACGGATAGATGACGAGTCCGCCGTCTTTTAATACGCGCACCACCTCGGCTATTTGGTTTTCCTGCGGATTGTCCGGATGAATTCTGATGATTTTTGCCATAGCACAAAGTTAGCCCAAAAAAAGAAATTGCCGTGCGGGTTTGCGGGTGAACTATCTTTGATGTATATTTGCACTACAATATCGCGGGGTGGAGCAGTAGGTAGCTCGTCGGGCTCATAACCCGAAGGTCGCACGTTCGAGTCGTGTCCCCGCTACTAAGCAACGCTTGCGGTAAGCGTTTAAAAATATACCGCGGGGTGGAGCAGTAGGTAGCTCGTCGGGCTCATAACCCGAAGGTCGCACGTTCGAGTCGTGTCCCCGCTACTTTTAAGAGAATCGTTTTTACGGTTCTCTTTTTTGTTTTCGGGTTTTTCGTAAGCTGATCGCGGGCCGATATTATTTGCAATGTTATGCGGACTTTTGACAAGCTTCGAGTATGTTTCGCCATTTAGATGATTAACGCATTTGGGCAGGTTGTCGCACTTTTAGTGCTGAGAAACTTAATATTCTTATTTTCTCAGTAGTTCAAAACTGTACGAGTAATTCTGCCAAAGTTTCAAACTTTGGCAGAGTTCTGCGCTGTAATTTGTAGCGCCAATTAATCACTTTCCGAGCTCTTTCCAACTCTTTTCATTGACTTCCACATCATAATGCTTTGCAGCTTTCTGAATGTTTGCAAAGGCGAGATCGCGGTCGGCGTCGCTGACATCCTTTACCTGATCAAATCTCGCGAGCGCGTTGCGCACATGGGAAGCGTCGGTCATCGGTTCTTTCCGCTGTTTCGGAAAGGCGAAGGCGCTGTCGGGTAAATCATTCTTGTCGGCCGTGGTAAGTTTGCCGTGCTCTTCGTGGGGTTTCCAGGTGGTCTTTTCCATAATCAAGAGACGCAACAATTATCAAACCGAAACAGGCTTCTCTACAACAAAACCATTGGCACAATATTATTGCAAGGTGTACTGCAAGCGGCAAAATACCGTGAGGGGTTTTGCAGATTTTCGCTAAGTTTATCGGCAAATTGATAATCTACATGAGAAAAATGTGCGTGTCACTGCTGATGGCTTTTACGCTGATGCAGCTTTCGGCTCAAGAAAAAAACTATTTTGCATCTACGCCCTCTCTGTCGCCCGACGGTCTGACGGCGTACTTTTCTTACGACGGCGACATTTGGAAAGTGCCCGCCGACGGAGGTACTGCCACCAGAATCACGGCCTTGGAAGGTGAAGAAATCAATCCGAGAGTTTCGCCTGACGGAAAATGGCTGGCTTTCAGTTCCAACCAATTCGGCAATTATGATGTTTATGTAATGCCGGTGACCGGCGGAAAGATTACACAGTTGACTTTTCATACCGCGAAAGATGAAGTGGAGAACTGGAGCTGGGACAGCCGCACCATTTATTTCACATCAGACCGCGACCGCAGATTCGGCAGTTTTAGCATTGATGTGAACGGTGGAACGCCGAAATCTCTGTTCAGCCATTATTTCAACACCACAAACGGCCTGGCCGAAACGCCGTCGGGTGAATATATTTTTACCATTTCGAGCGAGAGCGCACAGCAGGCAGCGAGGAAACGCTACAAAGGAGAGAACAACCCCGACCTTTTGGGTTATAACCCGAAGACGGGCAGCTTCCACCGGTATACCACTTATCAAGGAAAAGATTTTAACGCGACGGTGGACCGCAACGGCACCATCTATTTTATATCCGACGAAGACACCGACGAATACAATCTTTTCCGATTGCAGAACGGCGCGAAGCAAGCGTTGACAAAGTACCCGACGTCCATCAAGAAACCTTTTGTATCGGCGCAGGGGAACAAGGTCATCTTCGAGAAAGATTACAGTCTTTACATTTACGATGTGGCTTCCAACGCTGTGGCACCCATTA
>RDDY01000315.1 GCA_003852805.1 Chryseobacterium sp. | reverse complement strand
AATCAAATCCTTATCTGGAGCGCGCCATCAATTCAGCCATCCAAATATCGAAACTGATACTTAAAACGGTGAACTGAGAAGTGTTATATGTGCTAACCGTCGCCTGCATAAATAGTGTCTGCAAAGGTACGCTATTTAATCGTCATAGAGAATTGATGGAGAGTGGTGCGGAGATGATATTGCTTAGGAAAGACTGCGTTTCAATCGTAGTCAGATTCGCAATTGAAAGACATCACTCGCCAGAGTCAAGCGAATAAATCTGGTGCTCTAATTTCTCAATTGCAGAATCAAGACGTTTCTCGTTTTTCTTGGAATATAATTCATGGTTTGTTGCCATTAAAGAATTGTATTCATCCAAGGACATTACGACAATACTTGAATCTTTGCCACGATTAATGATTAAGATTTCAAAGTTTTTTGCAACTCTGTCTAAATAAGACTTGATGTCCTTTCTAAAATCCGATACGCTTGCAACTATCATTTATGTACCTATTTACGTATGAGGTAAATACAATTATCGAATTACAAATGATGGCAAACGAAAGTAATTGGCACCTCGTTTTAAAACAACCTCAGCTGCTGCGTCCTGCTGCCGGTAAATAGTTCGGTATTTAACGGTGGGATACTACGGTCTGCAAAGAATTTTCGCTTAGCGACTTTCACGCTGGTATGGATCATCTCTGCAATGTTGCCTTCGCCCTTATAGCGTTCAAAGAAACGCCGCTCGCCCAAAGTGCCGCCGCGCATCGAGCGGATCTGGTTCAGAACCTTTTCTTTACGGTCGGGATAATGCGCTTCCAGCCATTGGACAAACACCGGCTCCACACTTTGGTTCAGCCTTACCAAAGAATATCCGATTCCCTGTGCACCGGCAGCCGCCATTTGCTCAAATAGGGGCAGAATTTCTTCGCTGTTCAGTGCAGGGATGATGGGCGCCATCATCACATGGACCGGAATGCCGGCAGCGGTGAGCCGGGTGATTGCATTCAGTTTCTTTGCGGCGCCGGAGGTGCGCGGCTCCATGCGTCGGCGCAGTTCCTCGTTTAGTGTGGGAATACTCATCGATACGCAGACCAGATTTTGCTCTGCCATTTTGGACAAGATGTCGATATCGCGCAGAATCAGAGCGTTCTTGGTAATGATGTTGACGGGCTGACGGTAGTCGCGGCAGATCTCAAGCATTTGTCGGGTGATCCTGAGTTGGCGCTCTATCGGCTGGTAGCAGTCGGTGTTGCCTGAAAATGTAATCGGCGAGACCTCGTAGCTTTTCTTTTGCAGAAATTTCTCAAGCAGTTGCGGTGCATTTTTCTTCACCATGATTTTCCGCTCAAAGTCGACGCCTGCATTGTACCCCCAATACTCGTGAGTGGGTCGGGCGAAACAGTAGGCACAGCCGTGCTCGCAGCCTTGGTACGGATTGGCCGAATAGTCCATCGCCAAATCAGGACTTCTCACTTGGTTGACAATCGTCTTGGGAAACACTTCTATGAACTGCGGTTTCTCCTTATCGACTTCCCAATCCTCCGGTTCGTAAGAATAACGGTCAAAACGGTTGTGCACATTGCGCTGCGCGCCCTGACCTTTTGTCGGACCGCTGCCTTGCAATTGCTGTTCATTCTCTGCCATCAGCATAATAACGGAAAAAGTCGGGTTGAATTGCAAATGAAAATCGCCACTTTCCGGCGGCGATTTTAGTTATTCTTCTTCGGGTTTATTCAGCAAAGCATCCCAACCCTGTGCATTCAGTTTTATCAGCTCGTTCGATCCGCGGGCCACCATGTAACTGATCGGACTCTCCGTAGCGTGACCGATAACGGTAAAGTCCGGGTGGTTGCGAATCTTCTCATAATCCGACGGCGTTATGGTGAACAAAAGTTCATAATCCTCGCCACCGTTCAAGGCTGCCGTTACAGGGTTGAAGTTGAGTTCATCAGCCGTAGCTATCGTCTGCGGATCTAACGGAATCTTCTCTTCATACAGATGGAAACCGACTTTTGACTGATCTGCCAAGTGCAGAATCTCTGACGCCAGTCCATCGGAAATGTCGATCATCGATGTTGGTTGTACTTCCAGCTCGGTCAGCAGTTTCTTGATGTCGGTGCGCGCTTCGGGTTTTAGTTGTCGTTCCAAAACGTAATCGTAACCTTCCATTACCGGCTGCATCTGCGGATTGGCCAGATAAACCGCATGTTCGCGTTCCAAGATTTGCAAACCCATGTACGCGCCGCCCAGATCGCCGCTGACAACGAGAAGATCGTTTGGTTTTGCACCGCTTCGCTTTGTTATGTCCGCTTCGTCTGCCAAACCGATAGCCGTAATGTTCAAAACCAAACCTGCTTGTGAACTCGTTGTATCGCCGCCGACAAGGTCAACATTGTAACGGCGGCAGGCGAGTGCAATTCCTGCATAAATTTCCTCGAAAGCTTCCACAGGAAAACGGTTGGATGCCGCCACCGAGACCAGAATTTGTGTCGGCGTGGCATTCATGGCAGCGATGTCGCTGAGGTTAACAATGACCGCTTTGTAACCGAGGTGCTTCAGTGGAACGTAACCCAGATTGAAATGCACACCTTCGGCCAAGGTGTCGGTACTGATGATGATTCTCTTACCGGCAGGGTTGATTACAGCGCCGTCGTCGCCCACGCCCACTTCGGTAGTCTCGTTCGCAAGGCCAAACTGTTCGGTCAAGTGTTTTATCAACCCAAATTCGCCCAAGGCGCTGACGGGCGTTAACTGCGGTTTCTTGTCTTCTAACATAACTTTTCGCCGTTATTTGCTCAACGCTTCCATATCAAAAGCCTCAACATTCTCCGGACGGAACGGCAGGCTTTTGATGTCGTCACGCGTCAGGATTTGTGTGTTTTCGCTTTTGTACCGGTTGATGACTTCCAAAATATCGTCCGGTGGTGTGGTTGTTTTACGAATCATCATGTCGATCCAAACGCCCGTAGCCTCTGCGGTTGCGCAGTGGGTTCCGTCGGGCAGGTAGAATTTGTGCAAAAATCTGTAGATGGACGCATCCTCTGAGCTGGCATCTATTTCCAAAGAAACGATTACTTCTTGGTTTGCATAAATTTCCTTGAAGAACGAATAGCGCTCGTGCAGAATCACAGGGCCGATGCCCCAACGGTTAAGCTGTGCGAGGCCCATTTTATTTTCGTGCATGAAAGCCATTCGAGTTTGGGCGCAATATTCCACATAAGCAGAATTGGCAAGGTGACGGTTGGCGTCGATGTCGGACCAACGGACGTCGAATTTATAGTGATAAACAGACATGTTTCAATTTTTGACCAAAAATACGAAAAGCAGCGCAGCAACAGTCATGCCGCAGGAAAACGTAATTTTGCGCAATGATAAAAAAACGGGTGGTTATCGTGGGGGGTGGCGCTGCGGGATTCTTCGCGGCGGCTAACCTCGATGAGGAAAAATATAGCGTTCGGATTCTGGAGCAGAATAAAGACGTGCTGCAGAAAGTGAAGATTTCGGGGGGCGGCCGTTGCAATGTGACTCAGGCCTGTTTTGACCCGCAGGAATTGGTCGGGTTTTATCCACGCGGCCACAAGGAACTGCGCAGTGTTTTTCATCAGTTTCAGCCCGGTGATACCATGGCGTGGTTTGAAGCGCGCGGAGTACCTTTAAAAATAGAGCGCGACAACCGTGTCTTCCCCGAAAGCAATTCATCGCAAAGCATTACCGACGCGCTGCAAAAGGCTGTTGCCGATAAAGGTTTTGAGGTGCTGACCAAAACGGTGGTTTCAGAAATTATCCATCACGAAGAGCGTTACACCGTAAAAACAGGCAACGGCAACTTTGAAGCTGACTACTTAATTTACACCACCGGCAGCGCACCAAAATCGGTGAAAATTTTGGAGAATCTCGACCACAGCACCGTTCCTGCGGTGCCGTCGTTGTTTACTTTTAATGTCAAAGATGAACTGATCAATCCGTTGCCGGGCACAAGCTTTCCGATGGCCGAAGTATCGATTCCGAAACTGAAAACGGAAGAGAGCGGCCCGATGCTGATTACCCATTGGGGACTGAGCGGTCCCGCCATTTTGAAAATATCGGCGTGGAAGGCGAGAGAACTTTTCGATTTAAACTACAAATTTGATGTCGTAGTCAACTTCATCGCGATGTCGGCAGACGATGCGGTGGAACGCTTGGTCGAATTCAAAGAAGTTCATCCCAAGAAAACGGTCGGTCAGGCAAAAGTGTTTGAGGTGACCAACCGTTTCTGGCTGCAGTTGTTGCATGTCTGTAAGATCGATGCAAACAAGCAGGTGTCGCAATTGTCGAAAAAAGAAGTCCGCGCAATTGCTGAAAATCTCTGCCGGCGCAGACTGACTGTCAGCGGTAAATCTACCAACAAAGACGAATTCGTAACCGCCGGCGGTGTCAAACTGAAAGAAATCGACTTCAAAACGATGGAAAGCAAGCTGCTGCCCAATTTTTACATCGCAGGAGAAGTGCTCGACATCGATGCAGTGACGGGCGGCTTCAATTTCCAAGCCTGTTGGAGCGAAGCTTGGCTGATTGCTCAGGCGTTGAATGAGAAAACTTAAACGCTTTTCACGCGCTCTTCGCTGTCTTTGATGTTGAGGCTCAGGCGGACAATGCTGTCTTCGTGAGCGATCAAGTCATGCGGAACGCTGCTCTCTAAGGCGATGGCCGTACCCTCTTTCAGCAGATGACGCTCGCCCAAAACGCCGAAATCTATTTCGCCGCGCAAGACCTGCACCACAATCGGGAAGGGCGCTTTGTGCTCTTTCATCTCTTGTCCTTTGCGGAAAACAATGCGTATCTCTTTCGCATGGTCGTTCTTAATCATCACTTTGACGGCGGGTTTCGGATCGCCGTATTCAATATCTTCGAAGAAAGATGCAACGTCAGCCATAATTTTTATTCTTAAACCTCGAATTTACGAAAAAAGACTCTAAAGTCTGAAAACTCCTCGACACAGTAAAATGCGAGAAGTGGTTGTAGAAAACTCTGCCAAAGTTCGAAACTTTGGCAGAGTTAAAGAGCGTTTACATTATAGAAACATCAGATAAATGACAGTGCTTAAAATTGGCTAGATTATCAAAAAGATTAATAATTTCAGTTCTCGGCAACAGCGTCGGATTTTTAGAAATAATACGCATGTAAGATGAAAATTTGTAGTTTCCATTCTGGCGTCAAGCTGCAGCACATTACGGTGCACATATATAATTACTGACCGGAGATAATCTTCGGTTTTGATGCGCTTACGCTTGAAAGGTCGCTCAAGCAGTCCGCCATGACGCTGATGCTGTTTGTTGTACGCCTGGGTATAACTGCTGATAAACTTGGCGATTTGCTTACTAGCAGTCGACTGTTCGGCGTGGAGGCCTGTGTTAGGCGCAACTTTTCCAAAGTTCAAAACTTTGGCAGAGTTGTCGAAGATCGGTCGTTCTCTGATTTTTAAAACCATGTGGAAATGGTTCGGCATCAAGCAGTATGCGTAAACCTCGGCAATAGGCAGCAAGTGCTGTTTTATTTTATTCAGAAAGAAATAACGGTTGTCGTCGCTTGAGAAAATAGGTTCGCCATTAATCCCTCGATTATATATATGGTAGAAATATCCAGGTTCGAGAAAGTCAGCGGTAATGTCCATTGTCAGATATTGTACTAAAGCAATTTACAACTTCTCTTAGTACCGACGGTTGCAACTCTGCCAAAGTTTAAAACTTTGGCAGAGTTAAAGATGACTTAAACTTGTCGATATTTATAATAATATGCGAGTAAAACTGTGTCAACTAAAAAAGCAAAACCATTAGACGCGATAATCGGCCAGTCAGTTTTGATGATGCCGTAAATGGCCCAAAGGCCGACACCCATAATCAGAACGAGCAATGTCCAAAGCGAAATGTCTGCCACCTGCTTTGTTCGCATTACTTTAATGAGTTGCGGCAACATCGAAATCGATGTCAGGATGCCCGCAGCGGTACCGATGATAAGAGTCATAGAACGGCTTTCAGAGAAGTTGACATATGCCGTACCAAAACAGCTGATAAAATACTACTTTCGCGGAATGAAAAAAATTCTACCAATTATGCTGGCTGCAGGGGTGCTGAATGTTTCCTGCTCAACCCAGATTGTAAACGCTGAGAAACCTCTGGCGGACGCAAGTCTGCAAATTGGTAAAACTTACACTTTTGTCTTGCGTAACGGCGAGGAAAAGAAATTCCGGATAGTGTCTCAGGATGGCGCAAGCATTAAAGGTAAAGATATCGATGATAAGGTTTACCATATAAACAAGAGCGATATTGCGCAGGTCAGAAAACCGAACCCACTCGGTACAGCGGGTATCATTGCCGGTGGTGTAGCCGCTGCGGTTTTGATTCCGGCCTACATCAGCAATAAACCTGTCGGCCAGTAATCAACTCCCGATCATTTTCTTAATCGAGTTCAACTTCATCAATGCTTCAATCGGCGTCAGTGAGTTGATGTCGATTTTCGTCAATTCTTCGCGGATGTTTTCGAGCACCGGATCGTCCAGTTGAAAGAAAGACAGCTGCAGATTTTCTTCGGTAACCCGCTTGATCTTTTCGCCACCATTCTGGCTCCGTGAATCTTCCAAAGTTTTCAAAATCTCGTGCGCTCGGTTTACCACCTTTGATGGCATACCCGCGAGCTTTGCCACGTGAATCCCGAAACTGTGTTCGCTGCCGCCCGGCATCAGTTTTCTTAGGAAAATAATGTTGCCCTTGCTTTCCTGAATTGAGACGTGGAAATTCTTGACGCGCTCAAAATTCAGCGTCATCTCGTTGAGCTCGTGGTAATGGGTTGCAAACAGCGTTTTTGGTTTTGTCGGATGTTGATGCAGATATTCAGCAATGGCCCAGGCGATGGAAACGCCGTCGTAGGTTGAGGTTCCACGGCCGATCTCGTCCAGAAGAATCAAACTGCGATCGGTAATATTGTTCAGAATACTTGCCGCTTCGTTCATCTCAACCATAAAGGTCGACTCGCCCGAAGAAATGTTATCCGAGGCGCCAACACGCGTGAAGATGCGGTCCAGTACGCCGATCTCCGCATGCTTTGCAGGCACGAAACTGCCGATTTGAGCGAGTAAACAGACGATCGCAGTCTGACGCAACAGTGCAGACTTTCCCGCCATATTGGGCCCGGTTACCATGATGATCTGCTGGCTGTCTCGGTCGGCAAATACATCGTTCGGGATGTATTTTTCGCCCGGTGGCAGGGCGCATTCTATGATCGGGTGGCGTGCTTCACGCAAGTCGATGCTGAAATCGTCGGTTAGGATGGGCCGCGTGTAGGATTGATCGATCGCCAAATCTGACAAACCGACCGCGCAGTCGAGCTGCGCGATGATCTGTGAATTTGCCTGGATACGGTCGATGTAGACCATCACATTTTCACAGATCTGGCGGTAAAGTTCCTGTTCCAGTCGGCTGATTTTCTCTTCGGCGCCTAAGATCTGGCTCTCATACTCCTTGAGTTCTTCGGTGATGTAGCGCTCCGCGCTGACCAAAGTCTGTTTACGGATCCAGTCGGACGGTACTTTGTCCTTGTGCGTATTCCGAACTTCGATATAATAGCCGAAAACATTGTTAAAGTCAATCTTCAGACTGGTGATCTCAGTTCTGGCGATTTCACGCTCACGCATTTCATCCAGATAAGCTTTACCGTTCTGCTGCAGGTTACGCAAACGGTCGAGTTCTTCCGAAATTCCATCTTTCACCACCTGGCCTTTGTGCAGATACACAGGCAGTTCATCGTTGAGATGATTCAGCAGAAACTGTAAGAGTTCCACCATATCTTCAGGCAAATCCAGCCAGGCCATAACGTCTGGATGCGGCAACAGCAGTTGACGGATGTTCTGAATGCTCGCCAAAGATTGGCGCAGGTAACCGAGTTCCTTTGGCGTAATTTTTCCCGCCGCAAGCTTGCCCACCAAACGGTCGAGGTCAGAAATCGATTTCAACTGCACCGAGAGTTCGTATTTGAGCTGATCGTTTTTATTGAGAAAGTCGACGAGGTTTAGCCTACGGTTAATTTCGTTGACATCTTTGAGCGGCAGAATGATTCGTCGACGCAGAAGCCGGCCGCCCATCGGCGTGGTGGTATGGTCAATGATGTTCAGCAAGGATTTTCCCTGCGGATGTGATGGCTGAACGATTTCCAGATTGCGCAAGGTAAAACCGTCCATCACCAGGAAATCGTCCTGCGGAACCGGCGCAATTTTGGTGATATGGTCGAGCAGTTTGTGGTGGGTATCGTCCACAAGATAGGCGAAAATAGCGCCCGCCGCCGTAATCCCCAATTGCTGCCCGTCAACGCCGAAACCTTTCAGAGAATTGGTTTTGAAATGACCGGTCAGTTTTTCATAGGCAAAGTCAAACTGATAGGCCCAGTCTTCCAGTTTGAAAACATTTCGGTTGTGCAGTTGCGACGGCATCTCTACGCTTCTACGGCAGATGATCTCGCTCGGATCGAAAGAGCTTATCCAGTGCAGAAGCTTTTCCAGACTGCCTTCGCCCAGCAGAAATTCGCCCGTGGATACGTCGACCAGTGCAACGCCGTATTTTTCTTTCTCCCTATGCAGCGACATCAAGAAGTTGTTCTTCTTGGAAGCAAGAACCTGATCGTTGAAGGTCACGCCCGGAGTTACCAGTTCGGTGACGCCGCGTTTGACAATGCCTTTTACCGACTTCGGATCTTCGAGTTGGTCGCAGATGGCCACACGCATGCCCGCGCGCACAAGTTTTGGCAAGTACGAATCGAGAGAATGGTGCGGAAAACCGGCCAGTTCTATGGATTTGCCGTCGCCGCCGTTGTTGCGTTTGGTCAAAACGATGCCCAGAATCTGCGCGGTCTTCACGGCGTCGCTGCCGAAAGTTTCGTAGAAATCGCCCACGCGAAACAGCAACAATGCATCGGGATATTTCGCCTTAATGCTGTTGTACTGCGTCATCAACGGGGTTTCTTTCTTCGCCATCTGTTTACAATTCAATCTGTAAAAATACGAATTGGAAAGGATTTACCATCCGAAAGCTGCTTCCACAGTTTCTATATGCATATTTGTTCCCGTTGTGGGAATTGGTTATATTTGTGTAAAGAAAAAGCCGTTGCGGGTTATTGCCAAAAAAATATTGCGAGAGTTTTGGGAACGACATTCGGATTGTGAGCAGCAGTTGAAATCTTGGTATGCGGAGGCCGCCAAAGGCAGCTGGAAAAATTTGAATGAGCTTAAGGTAGACTATCCGTCACTTAGTATTTTGCAGGACAACCGCGTTTGTTTTAATATCAAAGGAAATAATTACCGTCTTATTGTCAAAGTTAATTTCAGTTATCAAATGATGTGGATACGCTTTGTAGGTACCCATGCGGAATATGACAAAATCGACGCAAATAAAATCTAAAAGAAATGCAGCTCAACCCAATAAAAACAGAAGAAGATTACAAGCGTGCGCTGGAGCGTTTGGAAGAAATATTCGACGCAGACTCTGGCACAAAAGAAGGTGACGAACTTGAAGTTCTCGGAATTCTGATCGAAAATTATGAAGATCGGCAAGTTCAGATTGACCTCCCCGATCCGATAGAAGCGATTAAATTTCGGATGGAACAGCTGAATTATACCCAAAAAGATTTAGCCGAGATCATCGGGTTGAAAAGCAGAGCCAGCGAAATTCTGCATCGGAAGAGGAAACTCTCGCTGGAGATGATCCGCAAACTTTCAGAAGCACTTCACATTCCATCCGATGTGCTAATTCAGGCTTACTAAAAACTAATCTGTAAATGTCTACTGTAAAAAAACTAAAACTCGAGGAGCTCAACCGTATCGATATTGAAACCTTTAAAGAGGTGCAGAAGACGCCACTGGTGGTCATGTTGGACGATGTCCGCAGTATGCACAATGTGGGCGCTGTTTTTCGTACCGCTGATGCTTTCCTTATCGAGAAGATTGTCCTGTGTGGCATTACACCACGACCACCGCATCGCGACATTCACAAAGCTGCACTCGGGGCTACGGAAAGTGTCGACTGGGAATACGCAGAATCTTCTATTGAAGCTGTTGAAAAACTGAAAGCTAATGGTTACAAGATTGTCGCGGTAGAGCAGACCACCGGTAGCGTGGAGATTTCTGACTTCAGAATGGATAAGGATAAAAAGTACGCGCTGATTCTTGGCAACGAGGTAGAAGGCGTATCGGAACAGCTGCTTCCGCTCTGTGATGCGTTTATCGAAATTCCACAGCTGGGCACTAAGCATTCGCTCAATGTCAGCGTTTGTGCGGGAATTGCGATGTGGGAGTTTTTTAAAGTTTTATCGTAGAGCTTTCGGGGCGAAAAGCTCCCACTGTTTGCCGTCGTGACGGTACAGACCGACGCGGTCAACGGTGAAACTTGCCGTAAATTCTTTATCCTGATACTCTTTCCAGGCTTCTGCAAAATTTTCTTTGGTCAAATCGCGGAATGCAACTGTCAGATGCGGATGAAAATTCTCGTTGATTTCTTTATCCATTTTAACGGCGACTTCCTTGTGAAGCTGTTGTAATTCTTCAGTGTTTTCAGGTCGGATGAAGATGGTCGGATTCTTCCGTTCGAAACAACCGTAATCTTTTAACCGTTGTTCAAACGGCTGAACCGTAAGTTCAATACTTTCAAAGTGCTCTTTAAGCGCGGCTTCGTCTTCTTCCTTTACAGAAAACGGCGGCACCAACGTGATGTGCGGAAAGCTTTTCAGCGCTTTCTCGCTGTCAAAGCGCTCAGCAAAGTCTTTGTTAATTTTACGGATTTCGGCAGTCAATTCCTCGTCTGGTGCCACAGCGATGAAAAACAGATGTTTCATCAGCGCAACAGTTGGTCAAAAGTATTTCCCTGACGGATGTCGCCCGTATTGTAGCCTTTCATAAACCATTCTTTGCGCTGCTCGGCCGAACCGTGGGTAAAACTCTCTTGGTTTACATAACCTTGTGCCCGCCGCTGGATGTTGTCATCGCCAACCGCTTCGGCCGCGCTTATCGCTTGGTCTATATCGCCGGGTTCCAGTATATGTTCGCGTTGGTCGGTTTGGCGCGCCCAAACGCCGGCGTAAAAATCGGCCTGAAGTTCGGTAGCCACCGATACGCGGTTCATTTCGGCTTCGGAATATCTGCCGCTTTGTCGCAGTTGATTGGTTTGACCTAGAGTGCCCAGCAGATTCTGCACATGATGGCCCATTTCATGCGCGAGCACATAGGCGATGGAAAACTCACCGACATCAGCACCATAGCGGTCGCGCAGTTCGTTGAAGAAGCTCATATCCATATAAACCGTCTGATCGTTGGGACAGTAAAACGGTCCCATGGCTGCCTGGGCCGTGCCGCAGCCGCTTTGGGTGATCTGTTCGAAGAGTACAATTCGCGGCTTTTTGTAGGTCATGCCGTTGTCCGCGAAGATTTTCTCCCAAGTCGCGTTGTTCTCGCCCGAGAGCATATCCACAAAATCATACATCCGTTTTTCGCCCGCCGTCAGCTCGCGTTGCTCCGTCTGCGGTTGATTGCCGATGCCGGAATCTAACAGCATAGACGGATCGCCGCCCAAAAAGTAAACAATGGCTGCGATGATCAATGCGCCCAATCCGCCACCTACCACGCCGCCACCGCCCATGCCGCGCCGGTCTTCCACATTTCCGCCTCTGTTGTTGGTCCACCTCATATCAAAAATTTTTACTGAAAATACTGATTTTCCTTTCAGCAAGAATTAATCCATAAGAGCAACAGTACGGTACAAAAGATTTTTGCGACCCTCAGCCTGCTGTATCAGCTTGCTGTTATCGTCGGTTCCGATTTTGAATTCTGCCTTTTTCGGGATGATTACCTCGAACTGTTCGCCACTGTTTAGTCTTTGTTGAAGCGTAGCTTTGTCGATTGATTTCACTTTACCATTGCTGTAGAAACGGCTCGAATAGGATTTATCGCCGAGAAAATACAGTGGCAAGCTTTTGTCCGAGTGTTGCAAAATATATTTATCGGTATTGCTGTTGTTCTGGTAAACGCCGGGGATGAATGCTAAAATAGCTAAAACAAAAGAAAGCGCCGGGACAATCAATGCGATGCGGATCAGCGGTTTTTCGCGCTTGATTTCTTGCCAATAATAAAGGGTCAACAGTGCCAACGGCGGCATCACGGGCATGATGTAGGTGTGGATCAGACTTTTGGAAACGGTGAAAAACATCGGTGTCCAGACCAGCCACAGCAGCAGGAAGGCAACCCAAGAATTGTTGGTTAAAATCCTACGGTTCTTCCACAATTTGCCCGTAACGGTGTAGATCCACGGAAATGCCAAACCGAACAAGAATATCCAAATGATACCCAATGGCTGCTGTTTCGGGAAGCCGTATTTGTCGCCTTTCCAGCTCGAATCGAAGAAACGCTTGAAATGCTCACCGACGAAGAAATAGTCAAGGAAGCCCGGCGTTCGCTGTTCTGCCCAATAATACCACGGCAAAGCAATCACAGCAATTGTAACGATGCCGATCAACCACTGAAAGTTTTTCCACAGCAGCTGCCACTGCTTGAACCATAAAGTCCAAACAAATATGGGCGGCACGGTTAAAATGAGTACGATGGGACCTTTTGCCAGCAGTCCGAGTCCGATGGCAACAAAGAACAGATATTGCCAATAGATGGCTTTTTTGTGGATGGCATTCCAAAAGGCAATCATCATCAAAGTAATACAGATCGCCAATGACATATCCGTCGAGACCACGCCTATGTGCAAAAGGAACTCGGGAATGGTGAACAGGACAAATGCCGCCAACCAAACGGACAGACCTTTTTCGCGAGCGAAGGGTTTCAACAACAACAGAATCAAAAAGCTGATGATGAAAGAGGGGAAGCGCACGGCGAACTCGTTGACACCAAAGATCTTAATGCTTGCAGCCGACAGCCAAGTGGAAAGCGGCGGTTTCGCCCAAAACGGAAAACCGTAGTCTATCTGCGGCGTTACCCAATTATCGGTTTCGGCCATGATGCGGGCAATTTCGCCGTAGCGCGCCTCGGTTTGGTCCATCAGCGGAACCACCGCGTTCAGAATCAAACGGATCAGCACGATCAGGATAACAGCCGTCCGGTAAAAGTTTTTATTTTCTGTGAAGGTCTTTTTTGCCATACATCCGATAAATTAAAAACAGATCGATCCACAACTTAAAACCATAAGCAAGGCTCACGCGAGATTCG
>RDDY01000241.1 GCA_003852805.1 Chryseobacterium sp. | reverse complement strand
TCGCAGGAGACTTTCGATGAATGGATGATGATGAGCGATCTGCTCTGGTGCCCGATTCAGCTGCGGACGGAGTTCTTCAGCATTGGTGAAATCTACGGTAAAACAAAAATGTCGGGCAACGTAGGTGATGCGATCCGTTATGGCAAAACCGCTGTTTTCCCGGCGGAATATCCGACCGGGCATCCGTTCATCGTCAAACAGCGTGACGATATCGAGGCGCAGCTTGCCAGCCGGCGCTTCCGTAAAACTTTTGACTTTCAGGAAGTTTACCGTCTTACGGTTCTGCGCGCTCAACTGGAAGCGAAACTGCTGCTTTTGGCGCAATGAGTTTTTAACATTACATTTGTTAAAAATTCTTAAAATGGTTGCTGCGGCAGCCATCGTTCTGCAATGAGTGTCATAGCGCGACAAGGCTTTAAGTACAGCATTATCGGGTACCTCAGTTTTCTGCTGGGGACTTTTTCTGCCATTTTCATCTTTCCGCGCGACATGGAGTTTTACGGAAAACTCCGGTACATTCTGCCCACGGCCGAGATGCTGGTGCCTATTGCCGTATTCGGCGTCTCATACGCCAATGTCAAGTTCTTTTATGAGAGCAGCAAGGCGGGCAAGCATCAGAATGTCTTGACGTTGTCGCTCGTCGGCGTCGTGGTCAATTTCGCTGTTTTACTCGGACTGTATTTTGCGCTCAGTTATGCGTTTCCACAGTTAAAGACCAATAAGCTCTGGGACATGAAACTGCTGATCTTTCCGCTGGTTTTGATCCTGGCACTGTCTCAGGTTTTCAACAAATATCTGTCGAACTATAAACGGATAGCTGTCTCAAACATCTTCGAGAACTTCTTCCCGAAAATCGCCAATCTCGGCGCTTTCACCTTGTTTTTTTTCATCGGTTTTCCTGAGAAAGCTGCCTACGCTTTTTTCTTCCTCATCTTTCTGGTAGCGCTGGCGGGCTATGCTTTTTATACGAATAAACTGGAGCCGCTGAAGCCGGATATCAGCCTCGGCTATGTACGGCAGAACAAGTTTTGGAAGAATTTCATCACCTACAGTTTTTATGGCTTCCTCGGTAACATCGGCAATTATTTGACGGTGCGCATCGACAATTACATGATCGGTGAATACATCGGGTTTGAACAGAACGGTGTGTACAGCACGCTGTATTCTATTTTGACCCTGACCACGGTTCCCGCGATGGGTTTGTACAATATCTCGGCACCCGTCATCAACAAACATTTGGCAGAAAATACGCTGGAAGAGTTGGATGCGTTTCACAAGAAAACTTCACTATCGATTTCGTTTCTCGGCATGTTGCTGTTCTCATGCATTTTGGTCGGCTTTCCGTATTTGACGGCCTTTATCAAAAACGGTGAACTGCTGCGTCAGGCTGAACCAGTCGTCTGGATTCTTGGCTCCGCCGTATTGTTCGATATGGTTACGGGTTTCAACGGCCACATCATTTCTTTGTCCAAATACTACCGTTTCAACATTGTCATCATGCTGTTTTTGGCGGTGATGAACATTATGCTGAACCTTTATTTCATCAGGAATACCAACCTCGGCATCATCGGCATCGCAATGGCTACGGCAACTTCGCTGACGGTTTACAACCTTATCAAAATTGTTTTCAATTGGTGGAAATTCAAGGTATCGCCGTTGAGCATCGAGATGATTTACGCGGTTATTGTCTGTTCATTAGCGGTCTCGGTGGCTATATTGCTGCCCGACGCCGATGCTTCCGGGGTCAACCTGATTTACAAACCGACGGTTGTTTTGCTGTTGATTCTTTTGGGCAATCATTACTTGGATATTTTCCCCGTACGGCAATACATAAACAGAGGTTTCTTGAAAAGCTTGACCAAATTTAAATCATAAAACTGCGTGATTTAAGAAATTTTCAAAAGCCTTATCTTTGCCTTTTAAACGTTTATGGAAAAAGTCCGCGTTCACGACAAGACCTTTGTGCCGTATCTGAAGGATGCCGAGTTGCAAGAAATTGTAAAAACTGTTGCAGAAAAAATCTACGAAGATTATAAAGACGAAGTTCCGGTCTTTGTCGGAGTGCTCAACGGCGTAGTGATGTTCTTTTCAGATTTATTGAAGCACTATCCGGGCAGATGCGAGGTGGCTTTTATCCAGATGAGTTCTTACGTGGGCACTCAGTCTACGGGCATCGTATACAAGAAGATGGACCTGACCAAGGACATAAAAGACCGCCACATTATTCTGATAGAAGATATTGTGGATACAGGAAACACAATCGAAAGCCTCTTCCAATACTTTACTGAGACCCAGCGCCCCAAATCCGTTAAGCTTGCCACCCTGTTGTTGAAGCCCGAGGTCTATAAAAAGGAGTTCGTCATCGACTATGTTGGAAAAGAAATTCCTAACAAATTCGTTTTGGGCTACGGTCTGGATTATGACGAAGAAGGACGTAACTACCGCGATCTCTATCAGCTGGAAGAAGGCAGGATCAACGAGTAAACCTATACTGAAAATAAATAAATCAAGTGTTGCGGCGCGGGTCGCAGAATAAAAGTAAAAATGATTAACATCGTTCTATTCGGCCCTCCCGGCAGTGGCAAGGGCACCCAGGCGCAAAACCTCATCCTGAGGTATAACCTGAAACAGATTTCTACCGGCGACCTTTTCCGGCACAATATCAAAAACGGAACACCGCTCGGACAATTGGCCAAGAGCTATATCGACAAAGGCGAACTGGTGCCCGACAAAGTAACCGTAGACATGCTGGTGGATGATCTGGTAAAGCCTACCGATACCAATGGCTTCATCTTTGATGGTTTCCCACGGACAACGGCACAGGCGGCAGTACTCGATGAAATTGTTCGCGAACATTTGATCTCGGAAATAACCATCTGCATTGCGCTGGTGGTGGACGATGAGATCTTGGTTCAGCGTTTGCTGGAACGCGGTAAAACCAGCGGTAGAACTGACGATTCCGACGAAAGCATCATCCGCAACCGTATCAGCGAATACTATCGTAAAACGGCCGAAGTGGCGGAGCACTATAAGCAGCAGTACAAGTATGTCGAAATCGACGGAGTCGGTGAGATTCCGGAGATTGCAGAAAAAATCTTTGCTGCCATAGATAAGGTTAAGGTAAAATAACTTCCAAACGCCGAGTTAAGTCTCGGCTTTTTGTTTAAAAATATTCAGATGTCGAATTTTGTAGACTACGTAAAGATTCATTGCAAAAGCGGTCACGGCGGCGCCGGTTCTGCCCACTTGCACCGTGCCAAGTACATCCCGAAAGGCGGCCCGGACGGTGGAGACGGTGGCCGTGGCGGCAGCATCATCATGCGCGGCAACTCTCACGAGTGGACACTTCTGCCGTTGCGCTATAAGCGACATCTGCGAGCCGAAAACGGGCAGCCGGGCGGCAAAAATGAGTTGACGGGCGCGGCAGGCTCAGACATCTACATCGACGTGCCGCTGGGAACCGTTGCCAAAAATGAAGACGGCGAGGTCATCGGTGAAATATTGGAAGCCGACCAAGAAGTTGTATTGAAGCGCGGCGGCAAAGGCGGTCTGGGCAACACGCATTTCAAATCTTCCACAAACCAGACACCGCGCTATGCACAGCCCGGCATGGAAGGCGAAGAAGGATACGTAACGTTTGAGCTGAAAGTCTTGGCCGATGTGGGTCTTGTAGGTTTCCCGAACGCAGGAAAGTCGACGCTGCTTTCTGCCGTTTCTGCCGCGAAGCCCAAAATTGCCGATTATGCTTTTACCACGTTAACGCCCAATTTGGGCATTGTGGAATACCGCAATTATAAATCTTTTGTGATGGCCGATATTCCCGGGATCATAGAAGGTGCCGCCGAGGGGAAAGGTCTGGGCCACCGTTTCCTGCGTCATATTGAGCGCAATTCGATCTTGCTCTTTTTGATTCCTGCCGATAGCGAGAACCATTATGGCGAATACCAAATTCTTTACAACGAACTGGAACGGTACAATCCTGAACTGACTGAAAAAGATCTGCTCATCAGCGTCTCAAAAGCCGATTTACTTGACGACGAACTTAAAAACGAGATCGCCGCCGAGTTCCCCGACGGAAAAAAACCGCTTTTCTTTTCCGGTGCAACAGGCGAGGGGCTGACCGAACTGAAAGACGCCATTTGGAGGAAATTGCACGGGTAGGGTTATAGAAAAGCTTCAAGGCTCCAAGACTTTGAAGTTTTTTATTTTATGACTCTTCGATGCAAATGAGTGTAATGAACATAACGCTTAGCAGGAAACTCGCTTATATTTAGGGCTGACAAACGCCGAAATTTTCAGGGAAATTGAAGACGCTTTTAGACGGCGGATAGCACGAGATAGCAACATCATCGAGATCGGTATGCTGAAATGACCGCCGTGTAATTGCTTATCGAAATATTGTTTTTGCATTCTCAGTGGTGATCTCTACAATTTCATCCATGCTTTTACCGTAAATATCCACCAACTTTCCGGCAACCAACGGCAGATAGGCGCTTTCGTTGCGCTTTCCGCGGTGCGGCGTGGGTGCCAAGTAAGGTGAATCCGTTTCCAGCACAATATGCTCCAACGGAATCACGTGCAGAAATTTGTCGATTTTGCCGTTCTTGAAAGTGACCACCCCGCCGATACCGAGTTTGAAACCGAGATCGATGGCTCTCTTTGCTTGCTCTAAATCACCTGTAAAACAGTGAAAAATGCCGCGCAGTTTCGGATGCTTTTTTCGTTCCAGCACCTCGAAAATCTCATCAAAACTTTCGCGCGAATGGATGACAATGGGCAAATCTTTCTCGATGGCCCAATCGATTTGCTGTTCAAAAGCTTTGGTCTGAATATCCAGCGTACTCTTGTCCCAATATAGATCGATACCGATTTCGCCCACAGCGCGAAAACTGCGTTCGTCCAGATACTTTTTCACGATGGCCAATTCTTTCTGCCACGAGTCGGGCTGGACGGAAGTAGGATGCAAACCCATCATGGCGTGCATGGCGTCGGGATGCGCCTGTTCCAGTTGCAACATTTTTTCGTGCGTAGAAGAATCGATCGCCGGCAGGTAGAATGTTTTCACGCCTGCTTCCATCGCGCGCAGAATCATTTCGCCGCGGTCGTCGTCAAACTGTTCGGAATAAAGATGGGTATGGGTATCAATCATTTTGTTTAAAAATTTTATGGCGCACTTTGGCCTGTTGCTCTTGGATGCGTTCTTTCAGTTTAGCGCGAAATTCTAAATAATCAGGATCCTCGTTGTCGGAAGGTTTGTGTTCCAGCGCAGACGCAATTTTAAAGTTCTCACTAACAAAGCGCAGGCAGTTGTCTGTCAAATGCGTCGCACTGAATTTCTCCCAAACGTACCGCACGGCTTGCTCGGTAGGATGCACCAAATCTTCTCTGTAAAATCTATAATCGCGCAGGTCATCTATCAGGGTTTCGTACACCGGCAGGTAGCTGCAATGCGGATAATCGGCTATAACTTCGTGCATTGCGCAGAGAAGTTTTGCTTTGCTCAGTTGGTTTTCCACCAAGCCGTCACGCGTGTGGCGCACGGGGCTGAGCGTGAAGTAAATCTGCAAACCCTGTGGCGCCATATCGGTTAACAATTCAATGATTTCGCGCAGAGCGGTGGTTATCTCCGTATCTGTCAGCAATCGTTTCTTGAAAAAACGGCCGGGTATCTTGTGACAATTGGCTACGGTAACCTGCTTTGGCAAAAAATCATAGACCCAAGCGGTTCCGTAAGTGATGATGATGTGAGACGCTTGCTGCAAAAAGGCATTCCCTTGCTGTAAGCTATGGTTGATCTTCTCCAGGCTTTTATGCAGGTAGCGGTTGTCAAAACTGCTGTGGTGGTCGGGGCTGATGTAACGCTCGTTGTAGAAGATGAAGTCTTCGTCTGAATAGTCGCGGGCGTCGTGCAAACGGCGGACGGCGGTATGAATGGCCAACGGGTGAAACAGCGTGCCGAACGGATTGTGCAACGTCTGCAGTTGACCGCGAGACAACAATTCGTGGATTTCACCTGCAAAACACGACCCGATGCTGAATATACGGCTGTCGATTTCTATCGGCAGTTGCGCCGGGATGAAGTCTGTTTCCGTGCGGAATTTCATCCGAAAGAGATTTAAAATTGTCGCTGCAACAGTTGTCCGGCCAATTGCAGGAACGGTTTCTTTTTATCGGCAGACACATTGATTTCGTCCAAATAACGGTGCGCCAATTCGCTGTGTTTTTGCACCAAGCGGAGCGCTTTTTCTTCTACCTTTACATGTCGGAAGATATTTTCTACGCTGTAGACTTTGTCGATGTTGTCCGTCTTTTTGGAATACCAATAATCCAGTTCCTTGCGTTCCTCCTCGTCGGCGTGTTCCATTGCCAAGAGGTAGAGAGCGGTCTTTTTATTCTCGTAAATATCGCCCGCTTGTTTTTTACCGAGCGCTTTCATGTCTCCGTAGACGTCCAGATAGTCATCCATGATTTGGAAAGCGACGCCCACATGCAACCCGAACTGATAAAGCGCCTCTGCATCTTTCTCTGAACTGCCGCCGATGAGTGCACCTATTTTTAGCGCTGCACCGATCAATACGCCCGTCTTATGACTTATCATCATAATATACTCGTCGTAGGTTACATCGTTTCGAGTCTCAAAATTGACGTCGTGTTGCTGTCCTTCGCAGACCAAGATTCCGGTTTCGGTAAAGATGCTTACGCAACGTTTGAAAAGTTCGGGTTGGAGCTCTTCAAAGAATTTGTAGGACTTCATCAACAACACATCGCCCGACAGAATTCCTGTGTTGGCACCGTACACGCTGTGGACGGTAGGTTGTCCGCGTCGCAGCGTAGCGTTGTCCATGATGTCGTCATGAATCAAGGTGAAGTTATGGAAATATTCGATGGCCAAAGCCGGACGGATTGCCTGCCGCAAATCACCGTCGAAAAGATCACAAGCCATCAATACCATTACCGGACGCAACCGTTTTCCGCCGTGGCTTATGATGTAATTGACAGGCTCGTACAGTTCCTCGGGACCTTCGGTAAAACGGTTCTCGCCGACGGCAGCCGAAATCAGATTCTGGTAATGCTCGATAAATTCCATGCCGCAAAAATACAATTAAACGCGGGATTCAGAAACGGAAAAACCATCCGCAGAACGGATGGTTTTGTTTATTGTTACAGGCAGCAATTAAACCAGCCAATGGAAAATAATGTAGGTAACCCCCGCGATGAACGCACTGACCGGAATGGTAAGCACCCAAGCCCAAAGCAGGCTTACCGTAATGCCCCAGCGTACGGCCGACACGCGCTTGGTCAGGCCCACACCGATAATCGAGCCGGTGATGGTATGTGTAGTGGAAACCGGAATACCGAAATGTTCTGAAATAAACAGCGTAAGTGCTCCCGCCGTTTCCGCACTCACGCCCTCCAGCGGCGTTACTTTGGTGATACGGCTGCCCATGGTTTTTATGATCTTCCAGCCGCCGCTCATGGTTCCCAAAGCAATCATAAGGAATGAAGTGAACGGCACCCAAGTGTAATGGTCTACAAAGTAGGAGAAACGGTGTGTGCTGTCCAACAGTACGTAGGTAGGATCATCCAGCATCTGTACGTGGTAATAAATAATCGCCGCACCGATGATCCCCATCACTTTCTGCGCATCGTTGGTACCGTGCCCCAGGCTGAAAAGCGCCGAGGAAACCAATTGTAATTTTTTGAAAACACCTTCGGCTTTGTGCGGATTTGCACGACGGCTCAGATTGACGATGATCAACGTGATGATGATGGAAATGATCATACCGATGATGGGAGCCAAGAAGATGAACAAGAAGATGGGCACTACCTTTTCATATTTCACAATGTTCTGATGGAAAAGGTTGTCAAACGCCATTCGCCAATGTCCGAAGAAAGTTTCGGCAGGTGCCGTGTCCACCGCCAATTGATAATCGAGATAAAGTGCATGCATAAGCGCCGCACCAATAAATCCGCCGATGAGTGTATGCGACGAGCTTGACGGAATGCCGAACCACCAGGTCAGCAGGTTCCACAAAATAGCGGCAATCAGCCCCGAGGCGATGACTTCCAGGTTGATGAAATCCTCGTTGACCGTTTTGGCAATGGTATTACCGATTTTAAATTCGCCAATGACATAGGCTGCAAGAAAGAACGCCGCAAAGTTCCAAACCGCTGCCCACAGAACCGCCTGAAAAGGCGTAAGCACTTTGGTGGAAACAATGGTGGCAATGGAGTTGGCAGCGTCATGAAAGCCGTTGATATAGTCAAATATCAATGCCAGCGCAATAATGACGACAAGCAGTATAGGAAAATCCATTCTCTAAAAGATTGTGTAACCCTTACGAGTATTTTATCATGATGTTCTCAATCGTATTGGCCACGTCCTCGGCTTTGTCGGTAACAATCTCCAGATAATCCAATACAGATTTTACTTTGATCACGTTGATGGCGTCGTCGGATTCAAACAGTTGAACCATGGCGTTGGTCAGCACATCGTCGGCAATGTTCTCGATGGAGTTGATTTTAATACAGCTTTCTTTCACCGCAGGCATATTCGTAAAGCCGTTCAGGTGTTTCATGGCCGTTTGTATTTCCAGACAGGCTTTCTGAATCAGCAATGAGAACTCAGAATACGCTTTGGTTTCCGGACTTTTGTACATGAAGATGTATTTGGCCGATGCAAAAATATAGTCCGCAATGTCATCCAAACCCGTAGCCAATTCGGTGATGTCTTCCCGGTCAAACGGTGTGATGAAGTTTTTGCCCAATTCCACAAAGATCTCGTGCGTCAGGTCATCGTTTTTGTGCTCGTACTCACTCATCAACTTCATCATAGAGTCGTCATTGTTGTCGAAGTTGAGCATCCCTTTATGGAAGTCCGTCGACATGGCCACCAGGTTCTCGGTCACTTTTTCAAAGAGCACGTAGAAAATCTTGTCTTTGGGTTGAAAAGCGCGGATAAAATTTGCGAATCCCATTTCTCTTGTTGTTATAGTTTTTGTGTTGCAAATATCGGCAAATTATGAGGCAGCGAAATTGGTTCAATGTTAAATTTCGTTCACATAAGTCTGCTCGCTTAACTGCATAAAAAAACCTGCCAAACAGCAGGTTACGGATTTATTGTTTCGGAAAAAGCTTAGTTTGCTTCTTCTATGCGCATGTCGCGCCCCTTAAATTTGCGTTGGTTTATCCCCTCCAGAACATCTCTTCTGAAGCTTTTCTCCACTTCAAAAAAGCTGAACTTCTCCATGATTTCGATATCGCCGATGTCGGGTTTGCGACCGTTCTTTTTCGTCGATTGGTTGATGATGTCCAGCACGTCCACCTTTTTCAGAGAGTCGCGTTTGCCCAAGTTGAAGAAGAAACGCACCATGTCTGCGCTCTTGCGTCCTCTGCGTGCGCCGCGGTCGCCTCTCTCACCTCTGTCGCGGTCGCGTCCTCTGTTTCTGTCTCGGTCTCTGCCGCGTCCGCGCTCATCGTCACGGCTGAATTTCTGTTCGGCCAAATCGTTGTGAGACCGGTAATACAGCGCCATGTCTCTCAGTTGAAACTGCAACAGCTGATGGACCAATTCTTCTTTGGTAAAGCCCGAAAGATCAGGAATCAAAGAATCGTCAAACTGGAAGAAGTCCTCGTGTGAGGTCAACAGTTTTTCAAAAATGCCGTTTACCTGGGCTTTGATGATTTCCTCGCCTGTCGGAATCTTTTTCTCTACAATGTCGATTTTGGTTTCGGTCTTGATCTGGCGAAGCTTGCGGCTTTCTTCCGGCTTGATAAGCGCCATCGATATTCCGTCTTTCCCGGCACGGCCCGTTCTTCCGCTTCGGTGAACAAATACTTCGGGATCGTCGGGAAGAGAATAGTGGATAACGTGCGTAAGAGAATTCACATCCAAACCGCGCGCAGCCACATCCGTCGCCACGAGGATATCGATATTTTTTAGTCGGAATTTTTTCATCACCGTGTCGCGCTGCGCTTGTGAAAGATCGCCGTGCAATGCGTCTGCGGCGTAGCCGTTTTGCATCAAAAAGTCTGCAACCTCTTGGGTCTCCATTCGGGTGCGGCAGAAGATAATCGAATATTGGTTCGGATTGCTGTCGATGAGTCTCTTCAGCGCTTCTTTCTTCTGACGATATCCGACTACATAATATTCATGCTGAATATTTTTCTTTACGGCATTGATGGAGCCTACGGAGATTCTGTGCGGATTGGTCAGGTAGTTTTTCGAGATTTTTTCTACCTCGCGGTTCATGGTGGCGGAGAAGAGGAAGGTCTGCTTGGTCTCGGGTGTTTCGCGCAGAATGGTTTCCAGTTCGTCTTTGAAGCCCATTGACAGCATTTCATCAGCCTCGTCCAAAACCAACCAATGGATTTGAGAAAAGTCCAACGCACCGCGACCGATCAGGTCAATCACCCGACCCGGAGTTCCCACAATGATCTGTGGTTTCTCGCGCAAAGAGCGTATCTGCTCAGTAATACTGCTGCCGCCGTAGACCGCTGTGGTCTTCACGCCGGACATATACTTGGAGTAACTCTTGATATCTTTGGCAATCTGCAGACAAAGCTCGCGCGTGGGACAAAGCACCAGCAGCTGAATTTTGCGGCTGCTGTCGTCTATCATATCCAAAATAGGCAAGGAGAATGCTGCGGTCTTTCCTGTGCCCGTTTGCGCCAGTGCAATCAGGTCACGGATATCAGAGAGAATAAAAGGTATGGTCTGTTTTTGGATTTCAGTGGGGGCGGTAAAGCCCAGTTCACCGACGGCCTTCAGAATTTCAGGGCTTAAATCGGTTTCAGTAAATAAATTCATTAATCGTTTTAAATATCGTGCAAAGATACGGTTTTTTAACAAGCTACCGATTATTTGGTGCGAATCTTTTTGAAATTCAATACTTTAAATAAAAAAAGACAAGAGCTGCTCTTGTCTTTTGATAGAGTGATCTGCTTTACAATCAAGCTTTCGCGAAGACTTGCACCATTTTGTCTTGAAAGGCGGGCAGATCTTCGGGACTGCGACTTGAGACCAAATTGCCGTCTACCACCACTTCTTCATCCACCCAATCGGCGCCGGCGTTTTTCAAATCGTTTTTAATGGCCGGGTAAGAGGTCATCTTTTTGCCTTTCACCACGCCGGCGTCGATCATGGTCTGCGGACCGTGGCAGATAACGGCTACCGGCTTGCCCGAATTGACAAAGTCTTTCACAAACGACACGGCATCTTCGTCTATACGGAGCGCATCGGGGTTCATCACGCCGCCCGGCAACAACAGAGCGTCGTAGTCATCCACTTCCGCTTTGCTTACTTCCTTGTCCACATCCAATTTTATCGACCATTCTTTGCCGTCCAATGCACGGATGCTGCCCGGCTTCAGTGAGACGATTTCTACGGTGGCGCCTTCATTCTTCAATCGGTCTACCGGTTTTGTAAGTTCTACTTCTTCAAATCCTTCTGCCGCCAATACCGCGACTTTCATGTTTGATAATTTAGCCATAATATTCATTTATAGAATCTTCTGTTTATTCAATATCGGTTCCAAAAACACTCGTGGGCGCAGGCGTTAACAATATTTACCTTTTTCAGGAAACAACTGTTTGGCAGTTTTTAACATTGTTGTTTGTCTCCGGCAGTTTTTAGAAGTAAATTTGGCGCATCTAATAAAAAGTGAAAATCTATGTCAACTTATGTAGTAGTCGGACTGCAGTTCGGCGACGAAGGCAAAGGGAAAATTACCGATGTCTTATCGGCAAAGTCTGATTACGTTGTCCGGTACCAAGGCGGCGACAATGCCGGCCACACGGTGTATGTGGGCGAGAACAAATTTGTGCTGCACCTGCTGCCGTCGGGCGTTTTGCAGAGCCGAGGCAAATGCTTTATTGCCAACGGAGTGGTGGTCAACCCCAAGTCTTTCCTGCGCGAGATCGGGCAGATAGAAGAGAAAGGCCTGAACACCGACCATGTTTTCATTAGCCGGCGAGCGCATGTCATTATGCCGTATCACATTCTTCTCGACACCTATCGAGAGGAAGAATTGGTTGGCGAGAACCAAATCGGCACCACCAAGAAGGGCATAGGGCCTTGCTATGAAGACAAGATTGCACGCGTCGGAATCAGGATGATCGATTTGCTGAATCCAGAGGTTCTGGCCGACAAAATCAGGACCAACCTGAAAGTGAAAAATTCACTGTTCGAGAAATATTTCAACAAACCGACTTTGTCGTTTGATGTGATTTACAATGAGTGCTTGGAACTGGGCGAGAAGCTTAAAGACCGTATCGTAGACACCGAACTGGAACTGAATCAAGCTTTGCACGACGGCAAGAATATCTTGTTTGAAGGTGCGCAAGCGCTGATGTTGGATATAGATTTCGGCACCTATCCGTACGTAACGTCTTCATCACCATCCACGGGCGGTGTCTGTACGGGCGCGGGTGTGCCGCCGACCGCATTGCAAAATCTGATAGGTGTGGCAAAGGCGTATTGCACCAGAGTAGGCAACGGACCTTTCCCGACGGAACTACACGACGACTTGGGAGAACAAATCCGCAAAATCGGCCACGAATTCGGCGCTACCACAGGACGCCCGCGCCGCACAGGCTGGCTGGATTTGGTGGCATTGAAGCACGCTTGTATGATAAACGGCATCAACCATTTGGTCATCACCAAGCTTGACGTTCTGAGCGGGATTGAAAACCTGAAAATAGCCACACAGTACAAAACCGAAGACGGAAAACTGATTGATTATTTTACTTCTTCCACCACCAAGCTCTATAAATATGAACCCGTTTACAAGGAGTTGCCCGGTTGGACGGAAGACATTACAAAAGCCCGCAGTTATGAAGACCTGCCCGACAACGCGCAGAAATACATAGAATTTATCGAGGATTACTTGGGCATCAGCGTTTATCTGGTATCCGTCGGTCCGGAGCGTTCTCAGAATATCATCCGTAAGGAGATTTTTTAGGAAGCATAGAAATATTATTTCAGAGAGCCGGTGCCATTGCGCCGGCTTTTTGTTTTGGCTGAGAAAATTACTGTGGATAAGTTGTTGGTTGCGTAACTTATTGTGGCGCAAATAATTATATTTGCTCAGATTTTGCAAGGTCGGCACGGCGTCAAAAAAATTGTATTTTTGAGCACTAAATTTTGATAATGGGTAAAATCATTGGGGTTGCGAACCAGAAAGGCGGCGTGGGCAAGACGACCACATCGGTAAATCTGGCCTCTGCACTGGGCATTTTGGAGAAGAAAGTATTGATTATCGATGCCGACCCGCAGGCGAACGCCACATCCGG
>RDDY01000347.1 GCA_003852805.1 Chryseobacterium sp. | reverse complement strand
GAGAACCACAAGTACAATATAGCCATAGCCACCGTTACCGAACAGTAATATGAATATTGCAGAAAATCATCAATTAGAAAAACGTGACCGTCTGAAAAGCGCAGTGCTGACATTGCTGCTTTCCGTCGGTCTTTTCCTGTTGATCTTCTTCTACAAATTCACGACTACTCCAGCTAAGATTAACGAGGAGGTAACCACGATGCTCATCAACTTCGGTGACAACCGAGAGGGCACCGAAACCGACGAAGCAGCCAACCAAGAGGGCTCCGTTGCCGCAGAGACAGAGACGGTAGAACCCACGGAGATGCAGCCTACACAGCCGCAACCTCAACCGGCCGTAGAAGAACGAGTGCTCACCGGCAAGAACACCACAACAAAAGCCCCGACGGCAAACGAAATCAAGAAGAACACCGCAAGTACCAAAACTCCGGCCACCAAGAAAGAAACCAAAGCCACGCCCAAGACATCCAACGCGCAAACGGCAAGCAACGCCCGCGGCGACGGTCGAGGAATGAGTGCCATAGGCAATCTCATCAAAGGACGCGGAAACGCCAATTCTCAAGGTTCAAACGGCAACACAGGCAACAGCGGAGACCCCGTAGGCGGTGAAGGAAACGGCGATAGCAAAATTGGTGTGGACAGGAAACTGGTAAACTTCATTCCCGGGACCATGGGCCGCGGCGGAGCGCAGCCTGCACACGGTTGCAGCGCTTCGGGAAGCATTACCATAGCGTACACGGTAGACCGCGCAGGAAATGTAATCTCCGCCTCACGCAGCGGCGGGACCGCCGATCCGTGCATAGTCTCTACCTCAACCGATTGGGTACGCAGATATGTGAAGGCCGAGCGTGCCAATACCACTTCTACCGGCACCTACCGAATTACTTTTTAAATTCCCGATGACGCAGCAGCAATACCAAGAAGCCCTCGACTGGCTCTTCGTACAAATGCCCAATTACCAAATCGACGGTGCAAAAGCCTACAAACCCGGTTTGGAAAACATCACGCGGCTTTGCGACTTTTTCGGAAATCCGCAAGAAGGGTTACGCATGATCCACATCGGTGGCACCAACGGAAAAGGTTCCACAAGCAATATGCTGGCGTCGGTATTGCAGGAAAGCGGTTACAAAGTCGGGCTATACAATTCGCCGCATCTGGTCCATTTTACCGAACGGATCAAAGTTAACGGTGAGGAATGCAGCCGTGAGTTCGTCTATGATTTTATCCAGAAGCTAAGGCAACTTCCGACTGACATTCGCCCATCATTTTTTGAATTTACGACCGTGATGGCGTTTGAATATTTCCGGCAACAACAAGTAGATTTCGCCATTATCGAAGTCGGTCTTGGCGGCAGGCTGGATTCAACAAATATCATCCGACCCATTTTGACAGCCATCACCAACGTGGCACTGGATCATATGGATATTTTGGGTGATACGGTAGAAAAAATTGCAGAGGAAAAAGCAGGAATAATCAAAAATGGCGTCCCGATCATTTGTGGTGACGAGAATCCGTCAGTGCAGGCGATCATCCGCGAAAAGGCAGAATCTATGGACGCACCGTTTATTGGCGCAACAACAATTGAGACAGAATTGCAGTCCGACCTGACGGGAAATTATCAAGCGAAAAATATAAAGGTAGTTGTTGCTTTGGTTGATGGGTTGCGAAGACAAGGACACGAAATTACCGACGACAATTTGAAAAGCGGCTTGCTAAATGTTCACCGCAATACCGGTTTTATCGGGCGCTGGTTTCGGTTCTCAGATCGGCCTTTGACCATTCTGGACACTGCTCACAACCAAGCGGGACTGGAACAGGTTTTTACGCAGTTGACCGATTATCCCCAGCATAAACACATTGTATTGGGCTTTGTCAAAGACAAAAAGATCGATGAGGTGCTGCAATTGCTGCCGAACAGCTCCACTTTCTATTTTGTGAAACCTGCCATCGCACGGGGTCGCGATCCGCATGAATACGAGCAAAACCTGAAAGATGCGGATATCAATTATCAACTCTTTGATACTGTGCAAAGTGGTTATTTGGCAGCAAAGGAAAATGCAGGAGTAGAGGATCTGATTTTCATCGGCGGTAGCAATTTTGTGGTCGGAGAATTTTTGGAAAAAAATTTGGGAGTTGTCAAATAACTTGTATATTTGCACCACTCAAAAAGAGAAACAGGCTTCCGAAAGCCTATAATTTCGGGCGGTTAGCTCAGTT
>RDDY01000344.1 GCA_003852805.1 Chryseobacterium sp. | reverse complement strand
TGCCCAGTTTCGGGAAGAAAAGAATCCCGGTCAGATTGAACGGATAGTCGACATTCAGGTGAATGTGGAACAGTGGCTCGTCAAACTGCATCGGGTAAAGCTCGTGGTAGAAAGCTTTGTAATCTTCATCCTTCAGTTCCGACGGCGCTTTGGTCCAAGCAGGATTCGGGTTGTTGATGATGTCGTCCACTTCCACCGTTTCCGCTTTTGCATCTTCCGGTGCATCTTCGGGCAGTGGTAAAGTTTCGGTTTTGGTTCCGAATTTAATCGGCACCGGCATGAAGCGGTTGTATTTTGTCAGCAGTTCGCGGATTTTATAATCCTCCAAGAACTCAAGCGAATCTTCAGCGATGTGGAGAACGATTTCGGTACCGTGCTGATTCTTTGCGTCGGTTTCTTCCATCGAGAATTCCGGCGTACCGTCACATTCCCAGCGCATGGCCGGTGCGTCTTTGTAGGATTTGGTAATGATTTCCACCTTGTCGGCGACCATAAACGCAGAGTAAAAACCGAGGCCAAAATGTCCGATGATGCCCGCGTCTTTAGCGGTGTCTTTATACTTTTCCAAGAACTCTTCAGCGCCGGAGAATGCCACTTGGTTGATGTATTTCTCAACTTCGTCCGCCGTCATACCGATCCCTTGGTCTATGATATGGAGCGTCTTGTTTTCTTTGTCGGCTTTCACCTCGATAATCGGGGTGCCATAATTGACATCCGCTTCGCCTATGCTGACCAAATGCTTCAGTTTCAGTGTGGCGTCGGTTGCGTTGGAAATCAGTTCGCGCAGGAAAATTTCGTGGTCGCTGTAGAGAAATTTTTTGATCAGCGGGAAGATGTTTTCCACCGATACATTAATACTTCCTTTTGCCATATTGTAAATCTTTTGTTGAATTTAAATGTTGGCAGCAGTTTTTCAAATTCGGTACCGGTAGAATAAATATGACAAAATGGCGGTTGGTGTGAACGGGCGGGGTCAATGCAGGCGGCGTTGCATCCGTAGGGCCGTTGCATGCAACGGCCCTACGTGCGGACGAAAAATTGTGGATTACGCTACGCTTGCGTTATTAAATCAGAAATTATTCCTTCAAATAGTCCTCAATCACCTCCCTCGGAAAACAGTCGAGAATCTCTTTCGCAGTAAACAGATGATGTTTATTGATCACTCGATCGACGTACTTCTTTGGATTTGGCTGTTCAGTAAGTTGCTTTAGCACACCGTACATGTTCACCATTTTCTTGTGGGTGCTCTCTTCGTCGCCGCCAAACCAAGAGCCTGAGAAATGGTGTGCAACATAATTCCGCGGCAAATCCTGCGAGAAGTATTGAGAAGGATACAGCGTGACATTGTGTTTTAGTTGCTGTTTTTCATCCCGTTCGATATCGGCGCCGTACTTTTCTTTTAGCAGATCACTGAAAACCTTGGTGTTGATTTCTTCCACAAATCCCTCTTGATTATTATAATATTCCAAGAAATCCTTGGCTAATTGATGTTCCGGAACAGCCGCCCAAAACGCCGAGTATGGAACGCCCTTCAGTTCGAAAGCGCAGATGGCTTCTTCATCCAGGAAGTCATTGAGCGGCATCTTCAGTTCCATGTCGGTATCCATATAAAAGCCACCGTGATCGTGCATGACCTTTGAGCGCACATAATCCGACACAAATGCCCACTTCCCTTCCTCGAATGCTTCGCGCACATAGGCGTTGCCGGTAAGGTCAGAATTGTCCTCGTTCCATTCTTTTATTTCAAAGTCGGGTTGAACTTTTTTCCAGCTTTCGATGCAGAATTTGGCAAGCTCTGTTTTCGCGTGGCCGCCAAACCAGCAGTAATGGATAATCTTTGGGATCATGTTTCCGTTTTCGGCTGATGCTTGCAATCGGCGTTCCAAGAATCGGCCGGAACAGCAATAAAAAAGTTCTCGGTGAGAACTTTAGATTTGTTTTAGTTGGAAGCATTTACTTTCCTCCGTCCGATACTCTTATAAAAAAAACCATGCTGTTCCGGCAGCTCTGTGCCGAACATATTTCGTCCATCGAAGATGGCTTTGTTCTTCATCCGTTCAGCCATCAGGTCGAAGTTCGGGCTGTTGAACTCAGGCCATTCCGTGGCTATCAATAAAGCATCGGCACCGTCCAATGCCGAGTACATGTCTTCGGCATAGCTTATTTTTTCGCCAAGCAGTTTCTTCACATTTTCTTCGGCTATCGCGTCGTAAGCGACGACCTCTGCACCTTTGCTCAGCAACAGTTTAATGTTGTCCAGGGAAGAAGCTTCGCGGATATCGTCGGTGTTGGCTTTAAATGCCAAGCCCCAAATCGCTATTTTTTTTCCTTGCAGTTCGCCGTTGAAATAATCTTCGATCTCGGGAATCAGAATGGTCTTCTGTTTTTTGTTGATGTCCTCCGTAGCTTCCAACAAACGGAATTCGTAGCCTTCTTGCCGGCCTGATCTTGCCAAAGCTTTTACATCTTTCGGAAAGCAGCTGCCTCCGTAGCCGATCCCGGGGAAAAGGAAACGGTGACCGATACGGTCGTCTGAGCCCATTCCCAAGCGTACTTTGTCTACGTCGGCGCCTACCTTTTCGCAGAAATTGGCGATCTCGTTCATGAAAGTAATCTTGACGGCCAAGAAAGCGTTGGCAGCATACTTCGTCAATTCAGATGATTTCTCGTCCATATAGATAATAGGCACGCCGGTGTTGGTAAACGGCTGGTAGAGTTGCGCCATAATTTCTTGCGCGCGCTTTGATTCGGTGCCTATGATAACGCGGCTCGGGTTCATGCAGTCTTCCACGGCAAAGCCTTCGCGGAGAAACTCAGGGTTGGAAACCACATCAAATTCTTGATCGGTCTTTGCAGCGATTGCCAGTCGAACTTTCTCGGCCGTTCCCACAGGCACCGTGCTTTTGTTGACAATAACTTTGTACTCGTCGATCATATCACCGATGTCGTCTGCCACTTTCAACACGTACGACAGATCTGCCGAGCCGTCCTCCCCGGGCGGTGTGGGCAGTGCCAAGAAAATCACCTCACTTTTGTCAAAGGCTTCTTTCAGGTCGGTGGTGAAGAACAGACGCTGGGCCTGGATGTTGCGCAGGAACATTTCTTCCAGATTCGGCTCATAGATGGGTACCACGCCGTTGCGCATCCCTTCTACCTTTTTGGCGTCTATGTCTACGCAATAAACAGTGTTTCCCAGTTCTGCCAAGGCGGTACCGGTAACCAAGCCAACGTATCCTGTGCCGACAATTGTGATATTCAATTGATGAAGTTTTTGTTATTCGCCGGCAAAATTACGGAAAATACAATATCGATAGTCGTGATTGGGCGACGCGGTATTTCGGTTTTTTCACCGAAAATGGTATCGATGTATTATCGCGAAGGCGGTGGATAATCCCGTGCCGTTTTCATATACCATCCATGGAGTATCCATGGAGTATCCATGGAGTATCTACGGAGCATCTATGGAGTATCGGTGCAGCGTTTGACAGCCCTGATCTTTTAACGGTTGAAACGCAATCGCTAAGGGTGACGGTTGATTTAACCATTAAGGGTTTTAAGCGCAGAGAACTCCTGATTTCTAAACTTTCTTAACGGTTAAAAAAAACAGTTGCGAAACTGTTGGTTGATTTAACCCTTAAGGTTCTAAGAGTATCCGGAGCAAGCGATTGTGGTTTGCCTATGGCCTCGTAAAACTCTATGTGTCATCGATCATGTTATTGCGAACATAAAGATAAAACCGTAAGGTGTTGACTCTTTGTATTTTTGAAAATTATTTTATATATTTGCACCTGATTACGAATTAGATGTAAAGGCCTTCGCGAGAAAGCCTTTTTTTCGTAGACAAAATCAGTCAATGGAGTTTAGAGAAAAAGTAAAACAGCTGACCGAAGATTATCTGCAAACGCGGGAAGATCTTTTCTTGATCGACCTGAAGATATCCGCAGACAGTACGGTGACCATCATTATAGACGGTGACCACAGTGTTAGCTTGCAAGACTGTTTAGACGTGAGCCGCGCAGTGGAATTTCAACTGGACAGAGACGAGCACGATTTCAGCCTTTCCGTCATGTCGCCCGGCCTCAGCGAGCCGTTGCGGATGCCGCGGCAGTATCACAAGAATATCGGCCGTGAACTGGACATCCTGCTGAATGACGACAGCAAAGTGCAGGGCGAACTGACGGCAGCCGATGACGAAAAGATTACGCTGGAACTGCGCTACCGCAGGCCCAAGCTTATAGGCAAAGGCAAAGAGGATGTGGTAGAGCAACGTGAGATCCCGTATGCGGAAATTAAAAAAGCTCTGGTTGTAGTGAAGTTTTAAAGCGGTAAAGACGGATTGGGTCTTCGCCGCTTGTCAATTATATATAGAAGAATATGGATAACTTAGCATTAATAGAGGCTTTTGGAGAATTCAAAGATGAAAAGAACGTCAGTAAGATTGACCTGATGGCTATCATTGAAGACTCGCTGAAAACCTTTCTAAGAAAAAGATATGATTCCGATGATCATTTTGACGTCATCGTGAACCCCGATAAAGGTGACTTTCAGATTTTCCTTAACAAAACCATCGTAGAAGACGAGATGTCTGAGGACGATGACTTGGAAATCGAAATCTCTGAGGCGCGCAAAATCGATCCGACTTTTGAAGTGGGCGAAGATTTCACCCAAGAAATTAAAGTGGCAGATTTGGGCCGTCGAGGCATTCTGACGCTTAAGCAGATACTTTCCACCAAATTGCAAGAGCACAACAACAGTGTTCTGTATGATAAGTTCCGTGACAGAATCGGTGAAATCATGGTGGGCGAGGTGCACCACATCCGCCACAAACACGTAATTTTGCTGGACGACGACGGCAACGAGTTTATCCTGCCGAAAGAAAATCAGATTCCGTCGGATTTCTTCCGCAAAGGCGACAGCGTGCGCACCGTTATAGAGAGTGTCGATTTTAAAGGTTCCAAGCCGCAGATCATCGTTTCCAGAACCGCACCGCGTTTCTTGGAGAAGTTGCTGGAGTTGGAAATCCCCGAAATCCAAGACGGAACCATCCTGCTGAAAAAAGTGGTACGCATCCCTGGCGAAAAGGCCAAGATTGCGGTAGATGCCTATGACGACAGAATAGATCCGGTAGGTGCTTGTGTGGGCGTGAAAGGATCGAGAATTCACGGCGTGGTCCGCGAGCTTCGCAATGAGAATATCGACGTTATCCAGTGGAGCAAGAATCCTGAGATCATGGTGAAGCGTGCTTTGGGCAATGTAAACATCCAAAAAATCGACATCAACGATGAGGAGCAGCATGCACTGGTCTATGCGCCGTCTGAGGAGATTTCCAAAGTGATAGGCAAGCAAGGTCAGAACATTCGTCTGGCTTCTTGGATGACCGGCTTCAACATTGATGTATATCGCGACGCGGCAGGAGAGGATGTAGAACTTAAAGAATTTGCAGACGAGATAGAACAATGGATCATCGACGAATTCTTGAAAGTAGGCTTGGAAACCGCAAGAAGCGTATTGGATAAAGACACCGATGCATTGCAGAACCTTGTGGATCTGGAAGAAGAAACGATAGAAGAAGTGAAGCGTATCTTACGCAAGGAATTTGAATAACAGCATGACCGCCCGGCGGTATGCACGCAGAACAATAAAAAATTAAAAAAACAGAAAAAGGCAGACAGCAACCGCTGCCGGCCGAGAGTCAAATTACAATATGCCAAAAACAAGATTAAATAAAGCGGTAAAGGAACTGAATATTTCCATCGACCGGGCTGTGGAATACCTGCAGTCCAAAGGGATAGAAATACAACGGAACCCCAACGCTCTATTGGAACCGGAGGCATTTTCTGCATTGGAAGCCGAGTTCAAGAAAGACGGTGAACAGAAAAAGGCTTCCCATGAGGTTGTGATCTCTAAAGTGCCGGAAGAAAAGCTGGAGATAGAAGACAAGCAACCTGAGGTCATAAGAGCCAAAGCTACGCCCACAGGCGGAGCAAAGATTCTGGGTAAAATAAATCTGGAAGGCGAAAAGACGCCCGAGCCGGCACCGCAGCCTGAAGAGGAACAACCGAAGGCCCGGACAGAAGATGAACCGGCAAAGGAAGAAAAACAGGAATTCAAAGTCTTGGACAAAATCGACCTTTCCAAAATCCAGCAGGACAAACCGCGCGGAGAACGGAAAGATCGCAAGAAGTCCGCTGCCGCACCGAAGCAAGCTGAGCCCAAAGCTCAAACTCCTCAACCGGAGCAGCAGCCGGCAAAACCCGCCGAGCCTGCAACTCCTCCTGCTGAGACGACTGCCGAGCCTGCACCTGCTGCTCCGCAGGAGCCTCAAAAGATCGAGACGGTTTACACCAAATTGGAAGGTCCGAAAATCTTGAAAGAGAAAGTAGACCTGAGCCAATTCCAAAAGCCGAAGAAAGAAGGCGACCGCAAAAAACGCAAACGTATAAGCACGGGCACTGCCGGTACCGGAAACACCGGCGCCAACACAGGCGGGGGCAACCGTGGCGGAAACCAACAAAACCGTGGCGGCAATCAACAGAATCGCGGTGGCCAGAACCGCGGAAAAGGCGGACGCAGAAACGCTCCTGCCATGCCGGTGGAACTGACCGACGAACAGGTTAAAAACCAAATCCGCGAGACACTTGAGAAGCTTACGAGCAAAGGAGGCAAGTCCCGCGGCGCCAAATACAGAAAAGAAAAGAGAAACCTGCGCCGCGAATACGACGCGGAAATGCAGGAGATGGAAGCAGCCGACAGAACACTGAAGGTAACCGAGTTCATCACCGTAAACGAGCTGGCGAGCCTGATGGATGTGAACCCGACCGAGGTGATCTCCGCTTGTTTCTCGCTGGGCGTAATGGTAACCATGAACCAACGCTTGGAAGCCGATACTCTTACCTTGGTAGCGGACGAATTCGGGTACAAAGTAGAATTTGCCGATGCCGATCTTGAAGAAGCGGCGGCAGAGGAAGAACCCGACAATCCTGAGGATATGGAAGCTCGTGCACCTATCGTAACCGTGATGGGGCACGTAGACCACGGTAAAACATCTTTGCTGGACTACATACGTAAAGCCAATGTTATCGCGGGCGAATCCGGAGGGATTACCCAGCACATCGGTGCCTACAACGTAAAATTGGAAAACGGACAGCGCATCACATTCTTGGATACACCGGGTCACGAAGCCTTTACGGCGATGCGTGCGCGCGGTGCCCAGGTAACCGATATTGTAATTATTGTAATTGCCGCTGACGACGAGGTGATGCCACAGACCCGCGAAGCCATTGCGCACGCACAGGCGGCGGGCGTACCGATGATCATTGCCATCAACAAAGTAGACAAGCCAACGGCCAATCCGGACAAGATCCGCGAGCAGCTGTCGGGTATGAATATCTTGGTAGAGGAATGGGGCGGAAACGTACAGTCTCAGGAGATTTCGGCCAAGTTCGGTAACAATGTAGATCTGTTGCTGGAGAAAGTATTGATTCAGGCAGAACTGTTGGAGCTGCAGGCCAATCCGAACCGCAATGCGAGCGGTGTGGTGATCGAAGCATCGTTGGACAAAGGCCGCGGTTATGTGGCGACCATGCTTGTGGAGAATGGTACGCTGCGCGTGGGAGACTACATTTTGGCAGGTATCAACCACGGTAAGGTAAAAGCCATGCTGGACGAGCGCGGCAAGCCGATGCAGCAGGCAGGCCCTGCCCAACCGGTTACCATCCTCGGTTTGGACGGTGCACCTACGGCGGGCGACAAGTTCCGTATCTACGACGACGAAAAAGAGGCGAAGTCGATTGCCAACAAGCGCGAGCAGTTGCAGCGTGAGCAGACCATCCGCACACGCAAGCATTTGACTCTCGACGAGATTGGCAGACGTATTGCCTTGGGCGAATTCAAGGAGCTGAACATTATCCTGAAAGGGGACGTGGACGGTTCTGTAGAGGCATTATCGGATCAGCTTCAGCAGTTGTCAACAGAGGAAATCCATGTCAACATCCTGCACAAAGGAGTGGGTCAGATCACCGAATCCGATGTGTTGCTGGCCACAGCGTCAGACGCCATTATCATCGGCTTTAACGTAAGAGCCGGTGCCAATGCCAAAGACTTGGCCGACAAAGAGGAAATCGAGATCCGTACGTACTCGGTTATCTACGACGCGATCGACGAGGTAAAAGAAGCTATGGAGGGAATGCTCTCGCCGGAGATCAAAGAACAGGTCATCGGTAATGTCGAGATCCGCGAAACCTTCAAGATTTCCAAAGTCGGAACCATTGCGGGCTGTATGGTCCTCAGCGGCAAAATCACCCGCAACTCCAAGATCCGCTTACTGCGTGACGGTGTGGTGAAATTCGACGGCGAACTGGAAAGCTTGAAGCGATACAAAGACGACGTGAAAGAAGTAACCAAAGGCTACGAATGTGGTCTGAACATCAAAGGTTACAATGATATCCATATCGGTGACATCTTAGAGGTTTACGAAGAAGTAGCCGTGAAGAAAAAGCTTAAATAAGCGCCTAAGCATTATCAACGAGAAGCCACCCGAGCAGGGTGGCTTTTTTGTTTAGGTGTCGTATTGTGTAGGTTTTAATCAATCGTCTGTTTAACCCGTATATTGATACCGTTACGATGGCTACATTCCCATGGGTTCATAGATTGCTCCCACATGTACAAGAATCATTAAAAATAGGAGGCGAATGGTGTTTACAGGTTGAATTGCGAGCAGCATACCGGCTATTATCGTTTGCAATCGGTACTTCGTTTAGATGTAAAACTCTGATATGCAGAAGGTTGTAGTGTTAATGTTTTATTAAAATAAATATTTGCCTATTTCAAAATAATTAACATCTTTGTCCCATACTATTAAAATCTGTTAATATGAATGTGAAACTTACGGCGGTCACTGCCGGCGTTCTGTTTTTTATGGGCGCGCAGGATGTGATGGGCCAAAGAACAAAGAGAGACACAGCCGCCGCTCGTGATATCGAGGAGGTTGTGGTGGTGGCTTACGGTCGCCAAAAGAAATCTACTCTTACGGGTGCCAACGTACAGGTTACCGCAGCGCAAATTGCCGATCGTCCGGTATCCAACGTTATGCAAGCATTGGACGGTGCCGGCGCCGGTATTCAGGTAGCGTCGGGATCCGGCCAACCGGGTTCGGGGCTGTCTATCCGTATTCGCGGTACGGGTTCTTATCTGGTTACCAATGAGCCGTTAATTGTTTTGGACGGTGTGCCGTTCAACGGAAGCATCAGCTCCATCAACCCGAATGACGTAGAGTCTTTTAACGTATTGAAAGATGCATCTGCAACTTCACTTTACGGATCTGCGGCTGCAAACGGCGTTATCTTGATTACTACCAAGCGTGGTAAAAAAGGTGCCGACAGAATTTCGTTGAACTCTACTACCGGTGTGGTTAGCAGATTTGTAAACGAGTACGATCGTATCATGGATCCGGCGCAATACTACGTGTTGGCTTGGGAGGCCATGCGTAACGGCCGAAGAGAGAGCAATCCGGCAGAGGGTCTTGCTGCATCCAACGCTTGGGCGAGCAATAACCTTATCGGTGGCAACCTGAAAGTTAACGTCTTCAATGTGCCGGACAATCAGCTCGTTGTTGACGGAGTTTTCAACCCGAACGCAAAGCTTAAGTATAATGATTTCGACTGGGTGGCGCCCATCGTAAACACAGGAATTCGTCAAGAACATACCCTTAGCTATTCCGGAGGAAACGAGAAATCTACGTTTTATTCATCACTGGGTTATACCAAAGAGGAGGGTTACATCATAAAATCAGACTTTGAGCGTCTTGCGCTCCGTTTGAACTCTGATACCCAAGTACGCGAGTGGTTGAAAATAGGTAGCAGCCTTAACGGTAGTATGCGCTACACCAACAATGCGGTGGACGGCGCATCGAACAATGCCGCTTACATCAACCCGTATCGTTGGACCAGAGGAATGGGCCCTATCTACAGCCCTTACCTGCGCGACCCTGCCACGGGGCAGCGCCTGTATGACCAATACGGCAACGTTTTGTATGATGGCGGAACCCGTGGTGCCGATGCTGCCTCCGGCCGTAACATCATTTGGGAAACGCTGTTGAACGACAGTTCATCCAAAGTACACAACGCGCAGGCGAATCTTTATGCAGATTTCCAACTGCTTCCTGAACTTAGCTTGAGAACCAATGTAGCGTACGCTTACACAGGAACCCTTAACAAGGCTTACACAAACCGTGTGATCGGTGACGCCATCGGTGCGGGCTCGTCTACCCGGTCGTCTTACAATTATCAGGATTTGACTTGGAACCAGATTTTAACCTACAACAAAGATTTTGATCTGCACGGAATTGCTGTGACTGCCGGTCACGAGAATAACCGTTACAACTATGATTATCTATACGGTTACAAGAGAGATCAGATTGTTAACGATATCACAGATTTTGAAAACTTCGTAACAAACTCATCCATGACCTCCAGCTACAATATCCGTACGAAGGAAGGTTATTTTGGCCGTGTCAACTACAACTATGACGAGAAGTACCTGCTGGAAGGTTCTATCCGTCGTGACGGTTCATCGAGATTTGCAAGTGATGTACGTTGGAAAAACTTCTGGTCTGCCGGTGCAGGTTGGGTAATTTCCAGAGAGAACTTCCTGCAAGGCAACTCAACACTGAACTTCCTGAAGTTGAGAGGTTCTTACGGTGAAGTAGGAAATGACGCGCTTGACAGCTGGTACGCATTCCGCTCATTGTTCACGCTGGGCTACAACAACGGTAGTGAACCGGGTATTTTGTTTGGTAGCAAAGCCGACGCAACGATTACTTGGGAGACCAAGGCGCAGATGGACGCTGCTTTAGAGTTCCAAATGTTCAACAACAGAGTTCGCGGTACGTTTGAATACTTCAACTCTGAGACCAGAGACCTGTTGTTCCCGCTGCCGCAGCCGTTAAACGCAGGTATCCCGGGCAACTCTATCGACAGCAACATCGGTAACATTGTAAACAAAGGTGTAGAGGTAACACTTGGTTTCGACATCATCCGTTCTCCGGACTTCGGCTGGAAGCTTGACTTGTTCGGCACCCACTACAAGAACGAAATCACCAAGTTGCCTACCAAGGAGATCATTAACGGTACCAAGAAGCTGATGGTCGGCAAGGATCTTTATTCTTTCTGGCTCAGAGACTGGTACGGTGTAGACCCTGCCGACGGTTCGGCACTCTTCGTCTTAGACCAGACGTTGTATCCTGATACTTCTGCCGCAGATGTCCGTAATATCAACGGTACTTTGGTAACCACCAACCAGAACAAAGCCAATTACAGCTACCACGGATCTGCCATTCCGGATGTGTTCGGTAACGTTTCTACCACGCTCCGCGTGAAGAATTGGGAACTGTCGGCAGCGTTCAATTATCAGTTCGGAGGTAAGATCTATGACAGCAACTACGCTTCTCTGATGACAGGTTTCCCACAAGGGGGAGCATTGCACGCCGATATGATGAACCGTTGGACAACGCCGGGCCAAGTGACCGACGTACCAAGACTCAGCTCCAACACCACGGCTGCCTCGGGTGCCGCATCTTCAAGATGGCTGGTTGACGCAAGCTATGTAATGCTGAGAAACGCAACCTTGGGTTATACCGTAAACAGAGAGATGATCAATTCGCTGGGGCTGAACAGTCTCAAGTTGTTTGTAAGCGGAGAAAACCTCTGGCTGCAGAGCAAGAGAAAAGGTCTGGAGCCTTACCAATCGTTCAACGGTACGGTAAGCAACCGATACACTCCGTCGAGAATTATTACTTTCGGATTGTCGACTAATTTCTAAAAATCAAAAAAATGAAAAAGTATTTTAAAAATAAAACTGTAGTTGCGTTGCTCTTAGCCGCCGGCCTTACGCTGTCGTCTTGCAGCAGAGACTACTTAGAGACCGAGCCGACCACGAGCATCGACTATACTTCGGCCATAACCAACTTGGAGAACCTGACCACCGTTCTCAACGGGATGCACCGCAATATGTACGTGCGTCAGAACTCCAGCCAAGGTCAAAACGGCGGAACCGCAGTATTGATTTACATGGACGTAATGGGTGACGACCTGATCTTCCCCAGCACCGGTAACGGATGGTTTGTAAGCACACTGCGCTGGTTGGACAACAACAACGCCAGCAGTGGAAACGTCTTTTATCCGTACCGCTTCTATTACGGACAGATTGCCAATGCCAACATCATTATCAACAATGCCGACAAGGTTGAGGTGGCCGGATCGGATATTGCAAAGAGAGATCGCGTATTGGGTGAAGCGTATGCTTTCCGCGCATACGCGTACTCTATGCTCGTGCAGATCTACGGCAAGCGTTATGTTCCCGGTAGCACCAATTCACAGTTGGGTGTGCCTTTAAGACTTGACGAATCCATAAATCCTATTCCTCGCGCTACGGTAGAAGAAGTGTATGCTTCCATCAATAGCGATTTGGAAAAAGCTTCTTCACTGCTTAACGGAAAGGCGCGTGCGAACAAATCTCATTTTGACTATAAAGTTGTACGTGGCTTGATGGCTCGCGTAGCTTTGACACAAGGAAGATATGCAGACGCTGCCACCTTTGCCAACCAAGCGCGTCAGGGCTATACTTTGATGGATAACGAGACCTATAAAAAAGGTTTCAACAACTACGAGGTAGGCGAATGGATGTGGGGTTATCATATCATAGAGGAGCAGTCGGATTATTTCGGCAACTTTATGGCTTACATGTCAAGAAACTACAATTCCACGCAGATCAGATCGGCTCCTAAGGTGGTTAACAAGAACTTGTACAACATGTTCCCGGCATCCGATGTGCGCACACAGGTAATCGACCCGACAGGGCAACACACTGCACTGGCCTTACCGAGCAACTATGCCAAGTTTCCGTACACTTCACAGAAATTCTTAAGCGTGAGCAACGACAAGAGTTTGGGTGACATTCCGTTCATGCGCGCCGCAGAGATGTACCTGATCGAAGCCGAAGCGTTGGCCAGAACCGGGCAAGAAGCCGCTTCCAAAGCTGTCTTCACAATCTTGGAAAAGAACAGAAACCCCGAGTATACCACCACAACGGCTACGGGCGCTGCTTATATAGAGCAGATTATGAACAGCCGTCGTTTGGAGCTTTGGGGTGAAGGTTTCCGCTGGTTGGATCTGAAGAGATTGGCTTTGCCGCTGGATCGTACGGGTGCCAACTTTGTAGGATCGGTTATCAACAACCTGTACACCGTCAGTCCTACCGACAAGCGTTGGACATGGTTGATCCCGCAGGGTGAGATCAACAATTCCGGTGGCGTTGTTGTTCAAAATGAACTGTAACGGTAGCGACACTTCATATCATTAACATGTTTTTATTGCCCCGCATTTGCGGGGCAATTTTTTATGTTTCGTTGCCGTTGTAATTCAGAAGTAGTGCG
>RDDY01000281.1 GCA_003852805.1 Chryseobacterium sp. | reverse complement strand
CCGCGCGTGCCGCTGCTGGAGCGGCTGCGCTTTTTTTTTTTTTATGATAGGGTGACCACCGAGATCTACACCACCACGCACAATTACATGTTGGTGGCGCAGCTTTTCTGCGAAACCGTGGGCGTGGGTCTTATGGATTTCATGCGTTACGTCTCCGTAAAAAAAGGCGAGGATGCGCTCGAACATCTGTTCCGCGTTGCTGCCGGGCTGGAAAGCCAAATCTTGGGAGATTTCGAGATTATCTCGCAAATCAAAAGCGCCTACAACCGGTTCAAGCATTACAAAACAAAATCAAATCCTTATCTGGAGCGCGCCATCAATTCAGCCATCCAAATATCGAAACGGATCAAGAACGAGACCGGCATCAGCAACGGCGCGGCCTCGGTTTCTTACGCTGCCGTTCATTATATCCTCAAAACTCAGCAGCAACTTTCATCCAAGAATATCCTGCTATTGGGCACGGGCGAGATCGGCCAGAACACCATCGAAAATTTGGTGAAGCATGTCCATCAACCAAGAGTCAAAATCGCCAACCGTACCGCAGAAAAGGCAGAGAAAATAGCAGAGAAATACAAAATTCCACAGATCGGCTTTAATCAACACCAAAGAGAGTTGGCGGATACCGACATCCTGATCGTGGCCACGGGAGCGCCGCAGCCCATTCTGAAAAAGGAACATTTCCCGCACCGCGGCATGCTCGTCATCGATCTTTCCATCCCGAACAATGTGGACAAAGAAGTTGCAGCGCTGGACGGTGTTGATGTGGTTGATGTAGACGCACTATCGGATCAGATAGAAGAAACAATGATTCAGCGCCGAAAGGAAGTTCCCAAGGCAGAGGAAATCATCCGCGAAATGATGCACGATTTCTTGGACTGGGAAAAGAAGCGCAAACTGGTTCCGCACATTTATCGATTTAAGTCGGCACTGAAGCGCATCGAGCGTCACGAGCTACACAATATTCACCGCAAGCACCGCTACGCCGAGATTGAGGATATGAAGCTGACCGAAAAGGTCTTGCAAAAACTGACGAATCGTTTCGCCAAATATATCATTGACAACCCGCATAGGGCCGAGGACGTAAGCAGTCTGCTGGGCGAAATACTAAACTCACCACACAAAAAGTCATGAAAACGCTACGCATAGGAACCCGCAACAGTCCGCTCGCCCTATGGCAAGCACGGCAAGTAGAAACGCGCTTGCAAGCTTTGGGCTTGCAGACCGAACTGGTGCCTGTAGTTTCTTCGGGCGATAAAAATCTGTCGCAACCGCTGTATGCGTTGGGCATTACCGGAGTTTTCACGCGCGACCTTGACGTTGCGCTGGTCAACGGTCAAATAGACTTGGCCGTGCATTCATTAAAAGACGTGCCGACCGCGCTGCCTCACGGGATGCTGCTGGCGGCAGTTCTGGAACGCGACTGGCCGCAGGATGTATTGATAAGAAGAAAAGAAGCAGAAAATTTAGAACTGCACGAACTAAAGGTCGCTACCAGCAGTCTGCGTCGCCGAGCGTTTTGGCTCAATCAATATCCTGAGGCGGACTTCAGCGATATCCGCGGCAATGTACAGACCCGATTGCGCAAACTGGAAGAAGGCGTGGCCGACGCTACCCTCCTTTCTTTGGCCGGCCTGAACCGAATGGACATGGATGTAACTTATGAAGAATTGCCGTTTATGCTGCCCGCACCGGCGCAAGGCGTTATCGGCGTAACAGCGATGGAGAACAATCCCGATCTACTGGAAAGTCTACAACAGATCAGCCATAAAGAAACCGAGAACTGCGTAAACACCGAACGCAAGTTCCTCCAAATTTTGGAAGGCGGCTGTACGGCGCCGATCGGGGCCTTTGCTGAGATGAAAGGCAACGAGATGCGTTTTCAAGGACGAGTATGCTCGTTGGACGGACTAAATTCTATCTCGGTGGACGAAATCTTCGACTGGCATGAACCCGATACTCATGGTAAGATGCTCGCAGAACTCTTGTTGAATAACGGGGGCCGCGAGGTAATGACCGAAATCCGCACCCAGCTGTGATCCGTATCCTGTTTACCAAAGAGCTCGATAACGCTGAGATTTCGGCAGTGTTGGACAATCGTTTTCAATGGACGTGTGCAACCGTCATTCAAACAAGATCGATTGAAGCAGACGTTGACGTCACATCAGGAAAATCGTTGATTTTCACCAGCGTTCCTGCCGTACATGCTTTTGCAAAGAACGGCGGCGGCCTCACTCCTCAAACAAAGGTTTATACCGTAGGCGAGAAAACCGTAAAGGCGGTGGAGAAGATCGGCGGCAGCGTTCGGTTCAACGCGCCAAATGCAGAACTGTTGGCATCAGAACTCGTTAAGCACGACCAAGAGAGTTTCATACACTTTGCAGGAAACATCAGTCTCCCCACGATTGGAAATTATCTGTTTGAAATGGGAATTCCGTATGAGAAAGTCATCGTTTACAATACCGAACTGTTAACACCGAAAATCGACGATCAGTTTGATCTCGCGGTTTTCTTCAGCCCGAGTGGCGTAGCAAGCTATGCAGACAAGAATGAGTTCCCTGCGCAGGTCATCGCTATCGGTGAAACCACTGCCGCGGAAATCCGCAAACACAAAGCTTCGGGAATTGTAGTTTCCGAGCAAAACACACTTCAAGACATACTTCACATTATAAAAAATGATTAAGAACGATTTATACCTCAAAGCGCTTCGTGGCGAAACCGTCGAAAGACCGCCCGTCTGGATGATGCGCCAAGCAGGAAGATTCCTGCCCGAGTTCCGCGCGATGCGTGACCGGTACGACTTCTTCACGCGCTGCCGTCGCCCGGAACTGGCCTCCGAGATCACCCTGATGCCGATCCGCCGTTTTCCGCTGGATGCCGCCATCCTCTTCTCCGACATTCTGGTGGTTCCACAGGCGATGGGTCTGGATTTCGAAATGAGAGAAGGCGTTGGCCCCTGGCTCGAAAATCCTGTCAGCAATATGGCCGATGTTGAAAAAGTGGAAGTTCCGAATGTAGATGACACCTTGGGTTATGTGTTCGACGCCATCGAACTTACCTTGCAGAAATTAGACAACGAGATTCCACTGATAGGTTTTGCCGGCAGCCCGTGGACCATTCTCTGCTACTGCGTGGAGGGCAAAGGCTCCAAGAACTTCGATGTCGCCAAGACCTTCTGCTTTACCCAGCCCGAAGCGGCACATCTGCTGCTGCAAAAAATTACCGATACCACCATCGCTTATCTGAAGCGTAAAGTGGAAAAAGGTGTATCTGCCGTTCAGGTGTTCGACAGCTGGGGCGGAATGCTTTCGCCGGAAGATTACCAGGAATTCTCCTGGCAGTACATTCAACAGATCGTTGATGCGCTGAAACCGTTGACACATGTTGTGGTATTCGGTAAAGGCTGCTGGTTTGCATTGGATGAGATGTCGAAATCGGGCGCGTCTGCGCTGGGCGTCGATTGGACCGTCAGCCCCGAGAATGCGCGCAAGCTTGCCGGCAATGAGATTACGCTGCAAGGGAATTTCGATCCTTCACGCCTGCATTCAACTCCGGAAACCATTCGCAAAATGGTCGATGATATGATCCGCCGTTTTGGCAAAGACCGCTATATCGCCAACCTCGGCCACGGTATCCTGCCGAACATTCCGGTGGAAAATGCTGAAGCATTCATCCGTGCGGTGGTAGATTGGAAAGAATAATTAGTTTCAATCTTTAACAGATTCTATGATACAAACCTTCGGCAATTGCCGGAGGTTTTTTGTCGCTTGATATTGTCGTAAATTTGCAGCTCTTAAGACTTGATAATGAAAATAGTAGTCGGACTTTCCGGTGGTGTAGATTCCAGTGTTGCGGCCTACCTGTTACAGCAGCAGGGTCACGAAGTGGTAGCGCTGTTCATGCGCAATTGGAATGATGCATCGGTTACGCTGGAAGATGAATGTCCGTGGATCGAAGACAGCAACGATGCTCTACTGGTCGCTCAAAAGCTTGGAATCCCGTTTCAAGTAATCGATATGAGCGAACTCTACAAGGAGCGCATCGTAGATTATATGTTCGCTGAGTATGAAAAAGGCCGCACGCCAAATCCGGATGTACTCTGCAACCGTGAGGTCAAGTTTGATGTGTTCATGAAAACCGCACTCTCGCTGGGCGCCGATAAAGTGGCGACCGGGCATTACGCGCGCGTCAGTTCAACGGTAGATGAAAACGGCCAAGAAATCTATCATTTGCTGGCAGGCAAAGACAACAACAAGGATCAATCCTATTTCCTCTGCCAACTGAGCCAGGAACAACTGTCGAAAGCTTTATTCCCGATCGGCGAGCTGACCAAACCAGAAGTTCGCGAAATAGCCAAGGAGATCGGTCTGGTAACGGCTGACAAAAAAGATTCGCAAGGTTTATGCTTTATCGGTAAAGTCAGTCTGCCGACTTTTCTTCAGCAGCAGTTGGAGCCGAAACAGGGCGAAATCGTCGAGATTTTTGCCGACAACGATTTGTACAATGTTGATCTGCCACAGTTCAGTTCAAAGGCTGAGGAATTGGAATATCTGTCGAAGCCTTTGCGCTATACCAAAGCAGATGGCAAAGTCATCGGACAACATCCCGGTGCGCATTATTTCACCGTAGGTCAGAGCAAAGGTCTTGGCATTGGCGGCCATAAAGAATCCTGCTTCCTCATTTACCGGGATATGGAGACCAACACCGTTTTCGTGGGTGAAGGCCGGAACCATCCGGGTCTGTACCGCTCGGTCATCAAGATCGATAATACAGAAGTCCATTGGGTCCGCGAAGATTTAAAACTGAAAGACGGCGAAAACGTGGAAGTGGAAGCACGCATCCGCTACCGTCAACCGTTGGAGAAAGCTACCCTACATCAGTTTGAAAACGGTCTCTTCATAGAATTTGACCGACCGCAATCCGCCATTGCCGAAGGACAGTTTGCAGCCTGGTACGACGGTGAAGAGTTGCTGGGAAGCGGCGTGATAGGTTAATGTTTCCCGTGAAACATCCGTGTGAAACAGCAGATTTCTAATTCGCCAGCCAGTCTTTAAAATCCTTCACTCTGTCACGGCTTACAGTGATTTCCTCGTCGGGTTGAAACTGTAGTTCCACCTTATAATACGGCGATGTGTGGATGTTCTTGATGCACTTCACATTGATGATGAACTGACGATTGACGCGGAAGAAGCATCTGTCATCCAATACCTTATCCAATTCGTCTAAAGTAAAATCCGTCGGGTAATTGCGCTCAGCGGTTTGTAGGTACACGATCTTGTTCTCGCTGTAAAAACAGCTGATTTCATCTACTGAAATGATCTTTAAATTGTAGCCGATTTTCACCAGCACGCGTGAGAGTTTCGGGTCTTCTTTCTTAATCAATTGCTTCAGGTCCAGCACAGAATCGTTTTGCGCGGGCACAAAGCTTTTGAACTTCTCGATGGCTTTATCCAGTTCTTCCGCGTCGATGGGCTTCAGCAGGTAATCGATCGAATTGAGTTTGAACGCTTTCAGCGTGTATTGGTCAAAGGCCGTCGTATAAACGATGAAACTTTTGGTCGCCACTTTTTCAAAGATGTCAAACGACAGCCCGTCGCCCAGCACAATATCAGAAAACACCAAATGCGGATGTTCGTTTTGCGAGAAATACTCCACCGCTTCCTCCACGCTGTGCAGCGTTGCAACCAGCTCCATTTCGGGATGATTGGCCAGCATACGTTGCAATTTCCGTGCGGCGGGCTTCTCGTCTTCTATGATAACGGTGCTTATCATTCGTTGCTGTATTGGTTCATCAGCTCTCTCGTTTTGCGCTCTTCCCAATTTTGACCCAGGAAAAACTGCGGCAAAAATACAACGGCCGCGTGTATCGTCACGACGATTCCCCAAAGCAATACGATGCGGAAGTCAGCAAGCTCGATTGATGACCGTTTGGAGAATTTAAGAACCATCAAGATAAAGCTGATCAACAGATACCATCCCAAGTGTTTGTAGAACGATTTCAATTCTTTCATACGATTCTGTGCACGCATATAACGCAGCTATTCTTCTTCATTTTGAAACTGCATCTCTATTAGTTCGTCTTTCCGTCTCATGATATTGCTTTATTTAGAGTTAACCTTTTCTTTTTCCATCAGCTCCCGAATCTTGCGGTCTTCCCAATTTTTGCCGACGCCGAAAACCTGGATGGCGTGCGATGCCACACCGATTCCCCAGCCCAGCATCGGCCACCAAAACCAGTGGTATTCGGGCGAAGTGTAGAGGTTTACAAAGACCAAGAACGGAATAACCAGGCAATACGAGGTAATGTTGCCGTAGAAACTTTTGAGTTCTTTGACGCGTTTGGCTGCTTTTTCATAAGCAATCATCTCGTCGGAAGAGGTGGATCGGGGCGTTTGCATAGCGGTGATTTTTTGGGTTAAAATTGGAATCCGAACCGTAAAACTGTGGTCGGATTTTTCGATAAAAACATTTTGTTTGGTTAGCAGCGCGTAACGCTGTACAATATTGGCCAGGCCGATACCGTCGCGGTCTTTCAGATTTCCGCGTGCCTGTAAATTGTTCTGAATGCAGAGCGCCCGGCCGTCTGAAAAAATTCTGATCTGTAAAGGTCTTGCCGAGGTAGCAAAATTGTGTTTGATGGCATTCTCCAACAGTAACTGCAGCGACAGTGGCACCACAAACTGCTGTTTCACCCTGTCCTCCACATCAAATTCAAAGCTGACGCTGTCTTCAAAACGGGTTTCAAGCAGTTCACAATAGACTTTAGCAAAATCTATTTCTTCCTGCACGGTGACGAGTTCTTTATCCTTTTGGTCGAGAACATAGCGGTACACTTTCGACATCGCGTTGGTGAAACGCTGTGCCTGCTCCGGGTTTTCGTCGATCAGTGCGTCCAACACATTCAGCGAATTGAACAAAAAGTGCGGATCGAGCTGATTCTTCAGACTTTCAAATTGCGCGTTGGCCGATTTTGCGATGAGCTTCTGCTCCACCACTTCGCGCTTCGCCGTTTTCTTCCATTCTTCCATGAAGCCTTTTGCGTGGAGAATGGCCGCGATGAGCAGTGCAATATTGATGGTGAGCCAGTTGGATAAAGCTAAATCTCCGCTGAAGAAGTCGGCTGCATCGAACCCCTGAATCAGTATAAAATTGATATAATTGATGGCCAGAACACCAATGACATTTATGGCAAGCGTACCAATGATTCCCAAGGCTACCCGCAGCCGCGTCTGCTCTACCCAGGAGAATTTCCGTGTCAGATAATCGTTCATCAGGCCGTTGCCATATGCCAGCGGCAGGGTGTACAGCAGCGACACACCGATGGATAGCAGCGCATTTTGCACTGTTTTCTCGCGGATTAGGAAGAGGTAAACCACCATCCCGATGACCACCGAAATCCAAAAGAGCGATATAATCGATTTTCTTCTCATGACACTTCAAAGGTAATGTCTGTAATCCTTGTTTAAAATTAATAATTGTTGAGTGGTTGGTCTTGTGGGATGAATGGTGGAAACCTCATAGGTTTTAAAAAACCTATGAGGTTTGAAAGACTTCTCATTACGGCTTATTCGCCAGAAAGTACTCAGCCTCAGCCCTGCCCCAGTTAGGATCCATCGCAGTTGCAGGCTTAAAACTGTCGAACTGATCCAGCGATTTCTTGAACAGTTCCAGGCCTTTTGCCTTATCACCGCCGAACTGTGGTGGCGTAAAATACATATCTTCAGCTTTTAACAAAGTGATCCGCGGATTATTCGGCGACAGTTTCTCCGCATTGGTCAGCGCTTCGGTAGCGGCAGTGCCTTCGGTCATAAAGCGTGCTTGTGGATTAACCATCATCCGCAGACCGTGGGACATTTTCTTCAGAATAAACAGCTCTGCATTGTTAGGCGACAAGGCTTCTGCTTTTGCAATCTGCGCGTCTGCCGCATCTGTTACTGCGTCCAGGTCAGCGGTTTTGCCTTGTTGCATCATGGCGCGGCCACGCTGGAGCGTAGCATAAGCCGAGTAGTAATACGGCAACCATTGTGTTTTTTCTTTGTCGGCGATGCGCGTGAAATCGTTCGACAGTGCCGTCAGCTCATCGGCGCTGCGAACCTGTTCAATTTTGGCGATTTTATCGTTCATCGCTTTCTCGTAAGTCGTCTGTGCAAAGCTGTGAAGGCTGGCGGTAAGCAGCAGACCAAGGACTAATTTTTTCATGTTTTTAAATTTTTATTAAAGATATAGCAGAATAGATTCTGATCTAAATAAATGCAGCTGAACCGTAAATTTTCTCGGCTGAACCGTTACAGGTTGCTGTTGATGGCTTCATCGGTCTTGTCGATGCCGAAGCTGATGAACACGCCGATGAAAGCAAAACGGTTAACAGGCGCCACCACAGGCATGCTTCGCAGGCCATCGTTTGAGAAATTGTAACCGAACACATTCCTGGTGCCGAGAATATTGTTGATGCCTAAAACTACCACCGTAAATGCTTTGCTGTCGGTTTTTCCGAGGTTCGGCAGATAGTTGACACTGAAGTTCAAGGCGTTATAATTTTTCAGGCGGCCCTCATGACGGATGACATTTTGATGGTTATCTGAAATGATGTCGTAATAAGGTCTGCCGGTGGCGAAATTGTAGGACAGATTGAACTGCGTCTTCCACGGTGTCACAAATTTCTTGGCAACTGCAGACAGTGTATGTTTTGCCGCAAAGCCAGGCGTCAGGCTTACGGGATAATTCAGAAAGTCGCGCTCGGTATCCAGATAAGAATACGACAACCAGTAGTCCACCGTTTTGATGCTTTTCTTGTCGTGCCAGAAGACTTCCACACCTTTCGCATAACCATTCCCCGCGTTGTTAACAGCAGTTTGAAAATTGCTGTTACCCACAGTTTTGATTAAATGCTCGTAATTCTTATAAAAAGCTTCCATGCGAAGACTTCTTCCGTTAGCACTGTGCTGAACCTGGAAGATATAATGGTCAGCACGTTGGAAATCCAAAGGCGCCGCAGAGTTGATGTATTTGCTCTCGGGATTCTGGTAAAAAATGCCGTACGCCAGCGACCCCGTCCAGTTCGCTGACAGTCGGTAACCCAGCGCAAGCCGTGGCGCAATATTATTTTTGTTCAGATAAGAAGAATGCTCGGCGCGGATACCGATTTTCGCTGACAGATAATTGCTGAAACCCAGATCGGTTTCGGCAAAAACCGACGAGATCAGGTCATTGTAGTTTTTAGTAAAACTGTTAAATGCGGTCCGTTCATCAGCATTGTTAAGCTCTACTCCACCACGCACTGCGCTGATCTGTTTGATCTTCCGTTCCACCACGATCTTGCCGTTCAGGTAGTTACCAGTATTGTTGACCTGGTTTTCAGCCGCTGTTGCACCGTTATTCAGATAGCCGAGATCGATATTATTTTTATTGAATGAATAAGACGTTGAGGCGCGCAGCAGATATCTGCCAAGCTTCTGACGGAAAGCCAGCGTCTGGAAAGTGTTGGCGCCTTTTAACCCAACGCTGTTCTGGCTGTATTCAGGCTCCAAGCTTGGCGATGTCAACCGCATGACGTTCTGGTCATAACTGCCGTAATATTTCAGCATGCCACCGCCTTTGGTCTTGAATCTAAAGTTTACATTGCCATTAAAAGCTTCGGGCGCTTTGGTAAAATCTGTGTTAAAGTCGAGCAGTTTTGTCATTAAACCCAGGTTAGAGTAACCGGCCTGCACGCCATACGAATAGGTTTTGTCGGCGTCAACAAATTGATAACTGCCGCTAAGGAACAGTGGTGAACCGCTGATGTCGTAGGAAGTGCGTGCCGGCAAATCCACACTTTCCAGCAGCAGCACCGATGACAATGCCTGCCCATACAGCGCAGAATAGCCACCACTTGAGAAAATATTCCCCTGAAACAGCGAGGTATTAAAACGATCGCGGCCAGCAATTCCCGGCACCGAGTTGCTGAAGTAATTATTGATCAGCGCACCGTCCATAAAGATCTTGGTTTCGGTACCGGTACCGCCCCGCACGAATAAGCCCTCAGTTTCGCCGACCTTCTGCACACCGGGCAAATATTCCAAGGCTTTGGTGATCTGTGCATCGGCACCGGCGGTGGTGTAAATATCGACCGGACTGAGCAGTGCTGTTGCTCTCTTTTTATCACTGGCTTCTATGCTGCCGGCAGTAATGGTCACCGCGCTGATCTCGCTTATCTTTTCTTTTAGCTCAGCATCCATCGTCACCGACGCTTCGCCGATAACCACCTCCTTTTCCACTTCAGCATAATCCGGCGCATTGAAAATCAATTTTTGGCTGCCTTTCTCAGAAGTTTCAAAACTGTAACGGCCGGTTTCATCTGTAGTCGCGCCGTCGTAGGTATCCTTCAGCGTCACCGATACGTTTTTCACCGGTTTGTTGCGAGAAGTTACCACACCACTGATGTGAACTTGGGCATTTAACAGCGAAACGATGAACAGAGCCGACAAGGCAAATAATCTTGTTTTCATAGCAACAATTTCTACCGCAAAGAAAGCAGTCACCACTGCTTTCTTCTAAAAAATTGTAACTGAACCGTCGAAAAACACATCTGAACGGCAATAAGGTAACGGTATTGTATTTGCTGCGAAAAAATAATTCAAGCTTATCTACTGCAAAAGGATTAAAATGTTAAGCGCACTACCACCATATTCCGTTTTCACAAATGCCGGATTTGGAGACAAACGCGCAGTCACAAATGCATATAAATAGCGAAATACTTTGATAGATACCAGTTAAACATCTATTTATGAGTAATATCCTTGATTTTATGAAAAAATTTTTTAATTTCACATACTCAATCATTAACCTAAAATTTTAATTATGAAGAAAGTTTTATTAGTGTTATCGTCTTTGGCGATCACCGCAGTTAGCGCACAGACCACCGTTATATCGGAAGGCTTTGACAGCGTCGCTAACATGCTCGGGTCAGGCGGTTGGTATACCGTCAACAAGAGTGCGCCTAAAGGTGCGAGTACCTGGGCACAATGTGGCGGAACGGGCATTCCTCCTGCTCATTCAGGCGCCGAGACCTCTTGTGCATTGGTCAATTTCAACAGTACCACAGGTGCGGGCACCATCAGCAACTGGCTGCTGACGCCTGCCGTAACGCTGCAGAAAGGAGACATAGTAAGTTTCTACACTCGTTCGCCCAGTACCACTTATCCGGACCGTCTGCAGGTACGCCTTTCTACTGCCGGCAACAGCACCGAGGTGGGCAGCAGTGCAACCTCTGTAGGGGACTTCACGACACTATTGTTGGACATCAATCCAGGTTATGGCGCTGATTATCCTACCGCGTGGACACAGTTTACCGCAACGATAGGCGATCTTCCCGCCGGTGCGACAAGCCGTCTGGCGTTCAGGTATTTTGTGGAAAACGGAGGTCCTTCAGGATCTTATTCGAACATCATCGGGCTGGACACCTTCACGGTAACCCGCCCCGCGTTAGGCGTGACGGAAGCCGCTTCCAAAGAAGGACTGAGCATTTATCCGACTGTTGCCGACAAAGAGGTAAACATCAGCTTAAAGAGTGGCGTACGCATCAAAGGAGTGCTGATCTACGACATGTCGGGCAAGTCAACCGGTGTGACAAAAGCACATGTTTTTGAACAAAGCAGACAAGCGGTTGATGTATCTTCGCTGGCGAAAGGCGCCTACATAATCAAGGTGCTGACAGACGAGGGCGACTATACATCGCGTTTCATCAAGAAATAAATCCAAGAGGGCTGCGGCCCTCTTTTTATTGCATTCGACTTTGCTCGAAGCTTTGGCGGGAATTTTGCAACTTGCATCAAAAATTTTACGACTATGAATCTTAAAAGCGTACTATTGGCAACGGCAGCGGGAATCTTCCTTTTCTCCTGCACCACCACACATCAACAATCTGAAGCTTCACGAAAAAGTGCTTCTTATCAGATAATGGGTAAAAGCGGCACCGACACCCAAGGACGCATTACTTTCCGCCAAGACGGGAAAAAGGTGATTATGGATGTCAATGCGTACAAACTGACACCGGGCATTCACGCCATCCACATTCATGAAAAAGGCGATTGCTCAGCGGCTGATGCCACCTCAGCAGGCGGGCACTGGAATCCTGCCGGCAGCGATCATGGAAAATGGGGCGCCGAACATTTCCACATGGGCGATATAGGCAACCTGACCGCAGATAAAGACGGGACGGCGAGACTGGTTTTCGAGACGGATAAATGGTGTTTGGGCTGTAATGACGAGAGCAAAAACATCATCGGCAAGTCTGTCATCATCCACGCAGACCGTGACGATTTCCACACCCAGCCAACGGGCAACGCCGGCGGCAGAGTGGGTTGTGTGGAGATTAAGTAACTTCCTACACCTAAAAAGAAAATAATCCCGAACCGTCGACGGTTCGGGATTATTTTTTGTGTTAACAAATGACTATTTATTGACAGGCCGCTCTATCGGGTTATCTATGTTGTTGTAGATATCCTTTAGCTTTTTCTCCTGCTCTCTCATCATCTCGCCCAGTGTCATATCTTGCCCCGGAAGTTTGTTATTTAAGGCGCTTGCAGGAATCTGCATTTTCATGGAGCCGAAAGGGTCTTTTTTGTAGTCTGAAAAAGTTTTTTCAAACTTGGCACGTGGGACCTCGGTGATGGGCTTGCTCAGACCTGACATAGTCTCTGTAAAAGTATATTCGTCGTAGTTGTCGATTTTCTTGTTGCCTTTGAGCACCCAAGAGAAATTGTTGTCGACATCTTCCAACTTTACGATCAGACCCGGTAAACCGTAGAACTTATACGGCCCGTCTTGAAAAGGAATATCACCGGAGAACCATGCGATCCATTTCCTGCCTCCGAAATCTGTGGTTGCCTTTTGAGCATTGTACTCGCCTATCTTGGCGGTTTCGGGCAATATCGTCCAATTAAACTTATTGTCTTCGCCGTAACCCATGGCCATCGGCGTAAAACCGCTCATGATGACATCCGAGTACTGCGTCTTCATCGACGGATAGGTTTTGGTTATTTTATAAGTGATTTTCGGCTGCTTTATGCTCTTGCTGATGTCGCGAAACATACCGCTTTTCTGCATCATTTCTATTTCCGCTTTCAGAATAGAATCCTGAGACACGGCCATATAATCTCGATAAATGGATTTGGTCGGCGTAATATCCAGCACCATCATCTCGGTTTCCATACGCGCCGAATCAGTCTTCGGTTTGTAAGTCAATTCATAGAAGAAGCGGTTGGCTGAAGTCTGTGCTTGCATAATTACCGCCACCGCAACAAATAGTAAGAGAAGGGTTCGTTTCATCATAATCTTTACGAATTAGTCATCATCCTTTACCGATTGTTACAAATTCTGCCCGTCGACTTTCGCTAAATAACGGAAAGAGACCGAGAAATACTTATGTTAAAAAACATGAAAAATTCTCCTAACTTTACGTAAGATTTCAGAAACACTTATGAGGAAAGCATTCATCGGATTAATTGTAGCGGTTTCACTGTCCAACAGTCTTGTTTCCTGTAAAAAAGA
>RDDY01000091.1 GCA_003852805.1 Chryseobacterium sp. | reverse complement strand
CTTCTATGAATTTGCGCTCGCTGCCATCGGAGAGTTTCAGCGGGTTTTGGCCGCGCCAAGTCAGTTCAAGCATGGAGCCGAAAGAGTCATCGGTTTTGCCTGAAATGGTTCCGCTGGCGTACATATCGCCGACTTCCACATTACAGCCGTTTACCGTATGATGGGCCAGCTGCTGCGCCATGTTCCAGTACATGTATTTGTAATTGCTCTTGCAGATCAAGGATTCATTACCGTTTTCAGGTTCTATGTACACTTCCAAATTGACATCGTAGTTTTTGTCACCGTCGAACTTTAGGTAATCCAAAACCTCGGGCTCCTGCTTCGGTGATTCTGTGCGGAATGGTTCTAACGCTTCCAGTGTCACTACCCACGGCGAAACCGAGGAGCCGAAATTCTTACCGAGAAACGGACCCAGCGGCACATACTCCCACGATTGGATGTCGCGCGCGCTCCAATCGTTGAACAAAACAAGTCCGAAAATTGCGTCTTCTGCTTCGGCTGTAGAAATGCTCTCTCCGAGCTCCGTATTTTTATTGACGATGAATGCAATTTCGAGTTCAAAATCCAACTGTCGACTCGGACCGAAAATCGGTTTGTCGTGATCAGCAGGTTTCATCTGACCTTTCGGACGATGAATGTCGATGCCTGACACCACGATGGACGAAGCGCGGCCGTGATAACCCACGGGTAGGTGTTTCCAGTTGGGCAGCAGCGCATTGGCCGGATCGCGGAACAATTTTCCTACGTTGGTTGCATGTTCTATACTGCTGTAAAAATCGGTGTAGTTGGGCACGTGAACGGGCATAATCATCTGAACTTCATCCACCTCAAAGAAGCAGTCGTCCAAGCATTTATCGTCTTTTGACAATAGCGAGCCTTCTTGCAACAGTTCTTGCAGGCGCTCTCTCACGGCATTGGTCACAGGTTTTCCGAGCTCGATAAACGGATTCAGTGTATAAGCTTCAAAAACATTTTCGTCCAAGCCGTGGATGTCGTCAAAATAACCACAGTCGTAAAGACCGGCAAGGTCAACAATTTGGTCGCCGATTCTCGTGGCGCAAGCGATGTATTCTTGGCTGAAAACGCCGACGCCAAACGGAATGTTATGAATTGAGAAATCAGAATTATTGTCGTATTCTACAAAGGAAGTCATAGGAATAATGTTAGGATCAACAGAGGCTGCTGTTTATGAGTTAATATTGAAAGTAAGTGCTCAGCGCACTACGGTCTCGTAGCGGCATTCGTTGGTGTTGATGTCCTTCAGGCAGATTTTGCCTTCGACTTTCTGCAAAATAAAATTGTAAACCAACGGCACCGCAATCGGCTCGCTTTCCAATTTGTTGAGCCGTACGCTAACCTTGCTTCCGTTGCGTTTTATATCGCCTTGGTAAATCTTGGAAGAGTTATCGGCAGAGATAATTACCAGCGTGGCGGAATTTCCGCGGATGTCCAAGATATGTCGCTCACCGTTTATTGTGGCGGAATATTTTTTTCCATCCATACTGTAGCCGTCGGGGACGCTGCGGTCCGGTGCCTGCGCGTAACGGTCTACGAGATGGGTTGTAGATTGTGTGCCGCAAGCGGTAACCACAAAGATTGAAAGCGCGATCAGGTATTTCATCGGTTTGATTTTACAGAATAAAATGACGGGCACGGCGGCCCGCCATTTATACAGTCGGTTAAAGGTTGCCTCTTCTTGCCTGTTCTTTTTCCAACGCTTCAAACAGCGCTTTGAAGTTGCCTGCGCCAAAGCTTTGTGCACCGTGTCTCTCGATGATTTCAAAGAACAGGGTAGGGCGGTCTTCCACAGGCTTGGTAAAGATCTGCAACAGGTAGCCCTCTTCATCGTGGTCGATGAGGATGCCTAATTCTTGCAGTTTTTTAAGGTCTTCGTCGATGTGGCCTACACGCTCGGGAACCATTTCATAATAAGCTTCCGGCGGCGCAGAGAGAAATTCCACACCACGGGCTTTCAGCTCAGAAACCGTGTGGACGATGTCTTTGGTAGCAACGGCAATATGCTGAACGCCTTCGCCTTCGTAGAAATCCAAATATTCTTCCACCTGAGATTTCTTTTTGCCCTCGGCCGGTTCATTGATCGGGAATTTGGCATAGCCGTTACCGTTGGACATTACTTTGGACATCAGCGCCGAATATTCGGTGTTGATTTGTTTGTCGTCAAAGCTCAGAATGTTCACAAAGCCCATTACTTTCTTGTACCATTCCACGGTTGGCA
>RDDY01000036.1 GCA_003852805.1 Chryseobacterium sp. | reverse complement strand
CGGATCACCTCCACAAAGGCACCGCGCGGATCGGTATGCTTGGTAAGCTTCACCGGGAAATGTGAGGCGTGGTCTATGTACGAACGGAAAGTGTTGAACAACTGCCGATCGAACACCGTCTGCAATGCGGGGATTTCGCCTTTCTCAAAATACTCTTCTCTGAAACGGTTGAGCTTTGCGAATACTTCGGCGACTTTGTGAACGGAAGTGTGCGCTACACGAAACTCTTTCTCGGTGACATTACGGCGTATGCGGCCGATGATTTCTTCCACCAGTTCTCCCACGTAGATCAACTTCACTTCGCCGTCGGTTTGGATTTCAGGCTGTTCGCCGTGGGTCAGCTTGTAGCAGAAAGTTGCGATGAACGAATTGTAGTTCGGTCGTCCGAAAGGCCCGAATACATTGGGGATGATCAGGCCCGTAAAATTGCCGCCGTTCCGGAGGGTCTGCGCTGCCAAGATTTCGCGGCCTTCTTTCTTTGAACGGCCGTACAGGTTGTCGCGCTCTTCTTGGGACGACGACGAAAACAATACGTGGACTTTGGACCCCGTGCGGCTGAGCGAATCGGCCAGCTTCTGCGCCAACATCACGTTGGTTTTATAGATGACCTCCTCAGACTCGTGTCGGTTCATGGCGGCCAGATGTACGATGGCGTCGCAGCGATTTACAAAATCATCGAGCTGCTCGTCATTATCGAAGTACTCTCGCTTAAATTCAATTCGCTCGAATTCTTCGGGAAAAAGCCCCAAAGTATTATAAAGGTGTTTACCTACGAAACCGTCTTGGCCGGTGATTCCTATTTTTTGCATGGTGGTTGGTGGTTGGTGTATGGTGGTTGGTGACTCGTGAATCGGTGATCGGAGAGGGGAAGTTTTAGGTTTTTTGTTTTAGGTATCGGATGAGTCCACTCAGTAGTTTTCCTGTTGTTTCAATCTGTTGTGCAATACCGTGAGAATCACTCGTTGTAAAGCAGTTACACAATAATAATTACTGCTAACGGATTGCTACTCTTCGCACAAAGTAATCCACCGGAAACCGATATTCATCAGCAATTTCACCGACGGCATAATCCGCCATGACCAGCAATTTACTGTTTTCTTCCAAGGCCGTAATCAGGGTTATGTGACCCCCGGGCACATGCAGAATATCCAGTGCACTGCCGCTCAACTCGTAAAGCTGCCGCGGGAGGTCGATTGCGGGTTTATCGAAATCGTCAATTTCGATGATTTCGATATTAAAGCTGCCGGATACGGCTGCGAACCAGCGCTGTTCGATTTTGTGACCCTGCCATCCGCGCGGCGTACCGACTTCGGCATTTTCAATGGTGTAAACGCGTTTGATAGCCGTGGCGTCGAAATCATTGTTGAACAGGATATTGCCTCGCCCATCGGAATGACGGTTGCCGGAGATCAGCTGAGCTTTTTCGGTCATTTTTGTGCAGATAAATTATTTTCTGTTTAAACACAGCGAAACGGAGAACGGCGCAGAGGCCACGGAACTGTGATTTTCCTCACCCCTGCCCTCTCCAAAGGAGAGGGAGCTGTTTGTGGAAGTGTGAACGGTGAGGGACGATAAACTATAAATGACAAAGGATTTTGTTTGCTTAACAATGGGCTGTTTTTATATCCTTACCCAGATCCTCTCCAAAGGAGAGGGAGCTGTTTGTGGAAGTGTGAACGGTGAGGGACGATAAACTATAAATGACAAAGGATTTTGTTTGCTTAACAATGGGCTGTTTTTATATCCTTACCCAGATCCTCTCCAAAGGAGAGGGAGCTGTTTGTGGAAGTGTGAACGGTGAGGGACGATAAACTATAAATGATAAAGGATCTTGTTGCTTAATTATGCGGTTGTTTTATTGTCCTTACCCCTGCCCTCTCCAAGAGAGAAGGGGTTGTTTTGAGAAAGGATGTTTTATTCTGCGCAGTAGTCTATTTGCTCTCCAAAAATTTCTCGGCGGATCAATGGCAGACCCGAGATCAGTTTCTTCAAGCCGTTGACGTCTTCTTGGTGAGCGTTGTGCGAATGGTAATCCTGCACCTTTGAGATGTCCCGATCGCCTTCGGAAAAATACTTGGCGTAATTCAGGTCACGGTTGTCTGCGGGGATGCGGTAGAAATCCCCCATGTCTTCCGCTTTCAGCATTTCCTCGCGCGTACACAGGGTTTCGTAGAGTTTTTCTCCGTGGCGCGTGCCTATGATTTTGATCGGCACCTCTTTTCCTGTCAGCTCGATCAGTGCTTGTGCCAGATCGCCGATGCTGCCCGCAGGCGCTTTGTTCACGAACAGGTCGCCGGGATTGGCGTTTTCAAAAGCGAAGAGCACCAAATCGACAGCGTCTTCCAGCGACATGAAGAAGCGCGACATCTTGGGGTCGGTCACCGTGATCGCCTCGCCTTTTTGGATTTGGCTCAGAAACAACGGGATCACCGAACCGCGAGAAGCCATTACATTGCCGTAGCGCGTCAGGCACACCACGGTTTCGGTCTGATTGCGCGCCTCGGCCACGGCTACCTTTTCCATCATGGCCTTGGAGATCCCCATGGCGTTGATGGGATAGGCTGCTTTGTCGGTCGAAAGACAGATCACTTTCCGCACCTTGTTTGATGAAGCCGCTCGGATAACGTTCTGAGTGCCTTCCACGTTGGTTTTCACCGCCTGCATCGGGAAAAACTCGCAAGACGGCACCTGTTTCAGCGCAGCGGCGTGGAAAATGTAATCTACACCGCGGGTGGCCGGTTCTACGCTGCTGTAATCGCGCACGTCGCCGATGTAGTATTTTATCTTATCGTTTTTGTACCGGTTCCGCATGTCGTCCTGCTTCTTTTCGTCTCGTGAAAAGATGCGGATTTCCGAAAAATGGTCTGTATGCAGAAAACGGTTGAGCACGGCGGTTCCGAAAGATCCCGTACCGCCGGTGATCAAAAGGGTTTTATTTTTTATCGAAGGCATTGTTTACTTTCTAATCAGTTTGTCCAACTTCAATCGATACATTGCCTTGGCGCCCAGATCGTACATATATTCGCGGTTCTTGTAATCCGTATATCTCTTCATGGGCATCATCAGGTACGAGTGTAGTTCCTCTTCCGAGATGCTAAGTTTCTCTGCCACCAAGCTGAAAAGCTCACGGGCCTCTTCGTCGGTCAAAGGTTTTTGTTCAAGCCGTTCCAAAGCTTCTTCCCTTGTCATCTGTTCGGTAAGGATCAAGCTGGAGAACTGGGGTTTGCGCACATCGTAGCCAAATCTTTCGGGCAGCCAGTAGCCCTCGATAAACTTGGTGGCGATGGATTCAAAATGTTTTTGCGGGTAGGAAGTCCAGCCGTATTCGTCTTTCAACAGCTGCTCTGCCTCTTTCTTTACGTACGGAATCAGGTTGAGCAATTTGACTATTTTGACGCCTTTCACGTAGGGCATATAGATCTTGCGGCGCAGGATGTTGGTAAACGGATAGGTTTTGTATTCCACCGTACCGAAACGCCGCAGTACATCCTTGATATGCTTCAAGTCGGTGCCCCAATACGACCAGGAGTTCGGGTTTACGATTACTTCGGTAGAGATGTTCCCCCCGTTCAAGATGTATTTGATTCCGTATTTCCTTGCGAAATTATCCAAAACGGCTACGAAAGCGTGGTCTTGGGGAATATCCAAGTGAGGCACTCCGGATTTGAAAAACGCCAGTTGCATGTCGCGCACCTCCTCCCAAGAGATGGTCTCTATGCGAAGTTCAACGCCCAACTTATCCACCATTTTACGGATGTTCTCGCTTGCCAGTTTCGTATTCCAACCGGCATCTACGTGGAAAACCAGCGGCCGCAGGCCCAGCTCTTTTACCGCAAAGTGCAGCATATAGGAACTGTCAAAGCCACCGCTGAAACCCAGCAGACAATCGTAAGGCTTGCCTTTTCCCGCGGCTTTTATTTTCTCTACCGTTGTTCGCAGTTCTTGCTCATGGCCCAAGCCTTTGTTCCACATCGGCAGGATGTCTGTGTAGTATTGGTTGCACCTTTCGCAGACGCCGTTTTCGTCGAACTTGATGTTGGGGTCTGTGGTGTCCATGACACAATTGGTGCAGATGGTACGTGTTGTTCCGTTCATTGTTCTTTGGTTTCGCTATTTTTTTAGAACGCTCTTGTCGAAAGTTTATTTGCGAATTTTCTATTTATATTTCAAAAGAATTTTCAGATACGTCTCCAAGTAAGCATCATAGAACCTTTGAAAAGGAAGACCCGATCTTTCTACATCGGACCGTACGGCCTCCAGTTTAGTTGTGTAAAAATAGCCGTCGGCGTTCCATAAAGCAATTCCGTCCACCCTTTTGCCTGCCACGGTTTCCGCGGCAATGGTTTTCACATAAAAATCAAAATCATCAAAGGCGATGGATTTATCGCCCACCTTTGCATTGGACGGATGATAACGCGTCATGACCATCGGGTAGACAGGTTTACCGTACTTCAGGGCTGTTTTTATGGATTCGCGTGTATTGTCGCGGATGTAACTCTCATTTTCCCTCTTGAAACTCAGATAATTGTAGAATATATAAATGGACGGGAACAGCACGTCGCTTGCACGAATAATTTCCGCTATGCGGTTATTGCCGGCGTAGAAGCTCGGCTTTCTGTTCCAATAGTCAGTGAACGGGATTGCGTAATAGCCCCACTTTACGTTGGGGCGCTCCCGCTTAACGTAAGAAAGAACATCGAGGAAGAGTTGCTTGCTTTTTTTGAATTCTGCCGAGTTGACATCGGCATGCATGAGCCAATCCAAGTAGGGAGCCTCCAAGTCTATGTAGGCTGTGCCGACTGCGTTTTTGTCCGGATAAGCTCTTTGCAGTTCGGCGTCCAGCCCGGCCCGGTCGATGGAAAATAATCGGTCCTGCCGCATGAACTGAGCATCGTTGACGAAGCCAATCAACTGAACGGAATTATCCTGTGTAAAGCGCCTGATGTTCTCACTTTCCGCATCTGTTAGAAGCAAGATTTCCAAATGATTCAATTGCTTATTTATGCGGCTTGCAGATGATGCGGGCATCGGTGCAGTGCCGGAAACGAAACTTTGTGAGCCGGTACCACTACAAGCACTTTGCAGGAAGAGAGCGAATATCAGAAAAAGGACGGTTTTGTAATTATAAATAAGCATACCGAAGACTATAACAAACGCCGTTACAATTTAACATGTTTTTTGGAACTTTAATCATCGCAAAAAACCGCTTCTGAAACCCTATCGGTTCCCATTAAGTTTAGAGATCTTCTTGCAATCTGGGAGTAACTAAACTGCGTAACACCTGCTGTTTGTGCAGCGTCTTTCATCTTTTCGTAAAATTCTCTATCGGTAAGAATTTTAGTCAGTGCGTCGGTAATTTCCATCTCAGTACCACCTTGGAGAAAGAGACAGTTACCTCCGACATCAACATGATACATTCCTTCCCAAGACCGGAATAGTGCTGGGAGGCCAACGCCCACTGTCTGCTCCCACAGTACGGAATGAGTACCGGGAAATACACCGAGATCACTCATTAGTAACAAATCATAAATACGGTCCGCGTTTTGCCAGCCTATGAATTGTATTCTTTTATCGTGGAGATCATTCTCATTTAAGCAGCTGTCATCAGCAATGGAACCGAAAATTATCAATTTTAATTTTGGATCCCTCATCCGCTTAACCGAAGAAATCAGTTCGTCTATTTTTTTGTTCTTGTCTATTTTCCCACCGGTGATGACAACAAAATCGTCGTCTTGAAGCCTTAGCTCGCCACGCATTCTTCGGCGAATGTCAACAGAATTCGCGCGATCGAAAACGCTGTCATCTGCACCCATCGGTAGAAATCTTATTTTTTCCTCAGGGATCTGATAAACCTCGTTAAAAAACACCATGCGCGCCGGTAAGGTACCATAGAAAACTTCTGTAAAAGGCAGCAAGGCTTTGACACAACGCCTATATATAATTTTGTGCAGAATTTCCAGACTAAACCAGTTGCGTGCACTGTTTATATAGTCTGCATGTCCATCTGCGACAAGACGTACTGATGGGTTTTTTCGCAAGTACTTTGCAATCACAAACGCGTCGAGAAATTGCACGTCGTGCAAAAAAATCAAATCCGGCTTAAAATCGACCAGTTCTTTATAGAGGTTATCATAAGATCGTAATTTAATTGCAGCGAAGTGTGGCAAAAAGGATGTGTAGGGTATGCGCGTTACTTCGATTCCGTGTTCATTTATATAGCTGCCAGCTTCGATGTAGCCTAATTTGCCATTGTTGATAAAAGTTTCTGTTGACGCTACAATTTTAACAGTATGGCCTTGCAGTTTATGTATTTTAGGCAGTATATTCTCTTGATAACCATAATTATCGATATAGAATGCAGCTAAAGCACAATGTAAAATCTTCATCCTCTAATCCTTTTGATAAATTCGATAGGGTCTTTAGCATATTCTCCGGCTGCCTTTAATGTTTCTTCGTCCGCCAGCCACCACTCTGATGCGAGCAACTGGGCAACAACGTTCTCATCAAAACGCATTCTAATCAAGCGTGCCGGGTTTCCGGCAACAATTGCATAAGGTGGGACGTCGTGGATAACTACACTCCCCATTCCAATGATCGCCCCATGCCCGACGACAACTCCCTGTTTCACAAGCGCCCGTTGACCAATCCACACATCAGCTCCGATATAAGTTACTTTATCACTTTCCCGCTCATGCGTAGCAATTTTTACTTTTACGCTATCTCTACCGCTATAAAATACCGGCGATGTCGAAATCCATGAGATAGGATGCATGCTTCCTCCTATCACCACATCGTTCGCAATTGAAGTGAATGGACCTATCGAGGCATTTACAATTTCACAATCGTAGCCACAAAAAGAGAATCGATCCATTTTGACGTTAACAATATTACCACCAGCTTCAATCTTAGAACTGGGGTCAATAACCGACTTTTTGATTGCGCTTCCGCGTATTTTTTTTATCAGCTTTGCATAGAAATAACTTAGTCTGGGCATTTCAATCGTTTAAGAAGAAGTCATGTTGAACTTTGCACTCCTGTCGCTAAAGATACATTAAAGCAGACGAAAGAAGATTCATAATATCATGTGAAACCTCTTCTTTAGAACTACAACGATCATCGCCCAGTCCAAAGCATCTATCAAATTTGTGATGAAACTGATTCGCTGTAATGTCTATCATGGGAATGTATCAATATATTTTAAATTTGCTGTTTTGCCCGCAGTGCAATGCCGAGGAGTATAAAGTTTATGAGAGTTGTTGTACCCGGCCCGTACGGCAGGGTGGGTTCAGCCAGCGATATCCCCAGTGGCACCAGCATTGCAGGAAAACCGATCATGGCGATTTGGTTAATGTTGTGACTCCAGACATTTTTCAACACCACGAACGCAATGTAAAAATAAAGCAATATTAACGGCAACGATAATAAAATGCCGAAATTAAATAGTTGCAAGAGAAGATAGTTATGGATCCAGCCAAAATCGGCAGCTCGGCCGTCAAGGTTTCCAAACCATAAATTATCAGCTATAAATTCCAGGGCTTTTTGATTTCGGTATGCACGGTCACTTGTGAAATCACGGTCCTGATTTAAGAAGAAACTGTCATATATAAATGAACTTACGGAATCGGGGATAAGCAAGGAGGTAAGGATAATTCCTGCAAAAAGCACTACGACAGTGATAACTACCTTTTTTAGGCTGACACCATAGTGGCTTATAACCATGCCAGCTGAGGCTACAAAAGCTATCAGTGTGGCAGCCCTTGCCCGCAGCGTCAACAGTTCTACAAGCAAAAGGACCAGCAGGAACAAGTAGAATATCTTAAGAACAAAGTTTTTATTACCGTTAATAATAAAGCCAACAGTCAGAACAACAGCGGTAGCGCCTATCACTCCCAGTATATTTTTCAAATCTGTTGCGTATTGCTCTGTTATTATAAAACCTCCTACATTGGCCAAGATTTGCGACAAAAGCGAAAAAGCTATGCAAACTATAAATATCAGCAATATCATCCTTAACGTTTTTGAGGATAGCTCCAATTGAGATCCTATAAGCACGCCCAACATCGGGATGATCAATGAACGGAGTTCAGGGTATATTTCAACATTAGCTCCCAAACCTGCAGGCAGAAGTATGCTGACAAAGAAAGCGCCTACTATCAAAAGCGTGATTTTCAGAAACTTTGGAACATTCTTAATTTTTAAATTTAGAAATGTGACCGCAGATAAGATTAAGAAAACTGCTGACAGATAAGGCGTTAATGTGGAGGTCGCGTCGTCACCGGCGCTGTCCACCGATAGAAATTCCGAGTGAAAAGACATCCCCAGAAGTAAAACAAAGATCACGATTAAAAAAATCATTAAGTTCTGCTTTATTTTCATGATCGTATTTTATGATATAGCAGTGATGCGAATAGTAAAAAGACCGCATGCGATATTACTCCTGCTGCGATAAGCGCTTTGGCTCCCGTGAGAATTTCTGCCCTGGACAGCATAACAAACAAGAGCAAGAAACCGGCGTCGCGGCCAATTCGCATCATGGTTACCACTTTTTGTTTATTAATAGAAAGATATGCCTGAGAATAGACATTGCCGACACTGGAAAAAAGTGTTTCGAAGACAGCCCATGAAATTAAAGCGCTTAGGCCAACGTAGGTTGCCCCGTAACTTGATGCGATAATGTCAGAGAATAGGAATATGATGACGCAGGGGACAAGCGCGGAGATGAAATTGATGATCAACACTCTCTTTAGTATGGTATTATGGTCTGCGTTGTCGTGCGATATCTCCGATAAGTGCGCCAATATTACATTACGCATAATCCCCGGGATGAACAAGATAATAGCGTTCCATTGCATTGCAGCCGAATACAATCCCAACTCGCCATAGGTGGTCATACGGACTAATAATAAGGCGGCTAACCATGTTGACAAACTATAAATAACTTCCTGAATGGCAACAGGCAAAGAGGTTCGTAAAATATCCCGCCGCAATGCCGGCTCCGATACTTTAAATCTCTTTTTGGGAAGACTCAATCTGATTTCACGGTCGTTGAGTGCTGCATTTAAAACCTGAACCAATAAAAGAGCATAGAGCGCACCGGATAAACCAAAGAAGTAAGTGAGACAAACGCTTGTCACCAGCATAAAAATCCCGCTCAAAGAGTTGATTCTCGCAATCTGCTTGAATCGTCCGAAACCGGATAAAATTCCAATCTGGGAAAATGTAATCGAGTTGAACACAATTAAAATTGATAACCCGCGCAGCAGTGGGGCCAGGGAAATGTTGTGTAACAAACTGCCGGCAACATGATTAGAAAAAATAAACATCAGCACCGCCATTAAGCCACTGAAGGCGACCGTCACGCCGTAGGTGAAATTTACTATGGAACGCAATATTGCCGGCCGTGCATTTCGGTTCTCTGCTATAAATTTAGTTGAGGTGTAGCCGAGACCGAAAGTCGAGAGCATACCAATGGTTACAATCGTGTTCTTGACTATCCCATATTCTCCGAACGGTTCGCTTCCCAGAAAGCGTGCGATAAATATACCCGCCACAAGCGCCAATCCTTTCCCGAGGACATTCCCAAATAACGACCACACGGAATCCCGAAAGAGACGGTCAATTACCACTCTATTGATAACTTTGGTAAAACTGTTCTTTGTTAACATATGCCAACCTGGATTCCGAGCCTGGTTTTTATAAAGTAGATTTTACGAGATGAAAGTGATAACAGCGGCATATATTCTTTCCTGACGTATACGATTGAGCATTTATAAAGGAAGCTTGGATTCCTAGCGGGCGAGGTTCAAACCGGTGCACAGCCAGACCGCGGCATTGTTTAAGGCCTGTCAAATTGTAGAAAGTCCTGCTCGGCTCTCTGTGACACCAGTTCTTTACTTTTAGATTGCCAAGCGCGATGTTATTATATTTTCAACTCGCAAATATAGTTTTTTTAGATATTCTTTGTCGACCGGTTAGCGTCATTAATCATTCAGTCTTCGCAAAACAGCAAGACTACACGCCGTCGCAGATTTCCTGCGTTCTAAAGATTACAGTCGACCGCGGTTGCCAAGTACGCGATTTCTATAATCAGCTGATCAGAATGTCCAAAACAACATTGTAGAGATCAGCGCGGCTTCAAATTATATATCCTCTCTATTATGTCCACCACTTTCAGGCCTTCAAGGGCGTTGGTGGTGATAACACTTCTCCCCTTGAGCACATCCACCACATTTTCTATGATGAAATGATGGTTGGCTGCAGAACCCATGTAGGCGCCGTAATCGTTGCCCGGATTGGTGGGTGCCAGTTCGGGCATTTCATACTCTTTTATGTGGCAGTATTCCACCTCGTTCATGTACTGACCGGCCACCTTCAGCGAGCCATTTTCCGCAATGACGGTAATGCTGCTCTCCAAATTCTTGTTCCACACAGAGGTAGAATAATTCAGCGTACCGATGCCGCCGTTGATGAATTCGAAATTGACGATGCCCGTATCTTCGAAATCGGTTAAGTCTTTGTGGTTAAAATCGGCAAAGCGCGCACTGATGTTGGTGATGTCGCCGAAGTACCAATACATCAAATCTATGAAATGCGAAAACTGAGTGAACAGCGTTCCGCCGTCCAAATCCCTGTCACCGTGCCAGTTATCAGGTTTATAGTAACGGTCATCGCGGTTCCAAAAACAATTGATCTGCACCATGTAGATTTCGCCCAGTTTGCCCGAAAGCAAAAGTTCTTTCAACCATGCGGATGGCGGCGAGTAGCGGTTCTGCATCACACAGAACACTTGCTTGTGGCGTTGCAGACCTTTGAAGATCAACGCTTCGGCATCGCAACGACTGAGGGCCATGGGTTTTTCTATGACCAAATGACGGCCCGACTCCAACACCTGTAATCCTTGCGCTGCATGGAAACCGTTGGGCGTGGCGATGTTGATTACGTCGATTTCCAAATCGGACGCCAACAGATTTTCCAGAGAGGTATAAAACGGAACGTCGTAACCGTCGATGCCGAGTTTCTGTTTGTTCTTCACATCGACCAAGGCCACCAATTCGCACTCCGGATTGCGGCTGATCATCTCAGCGTGCCGTTTTCCGATGTGGCCGCAGCCCACCACGGCGAATTTTATCTTATCGTTCATCACTTCCTACAGTTTCGTTACACGGTTGTTTTCCAAACGGTATCGGTCGCCGCTTTCCGCGCAGCTTGCCAGCCCTTCGTCATCAAACTCCAACCGATGGCCGTATTCGCTCATCCAGCCCATTTGTCTTGCGGGGTTTCCCACGACCAAAGCATACGGAGGCACTTCCTTGGTTACCACCGCGCCGGCACCGATGAAGGCAAACGCCCCGATATTGTGGCCGCAAACAATGGTGGCGTTGGCGCCGATGGAAGCCCCTTTGCCCACATGGGTTTTCAGATATTCTCCGCGGCGGTTGACGGCGCTGCGCGGATTGATGACGTTGGTGAACACCATCGACGGACCCAGAAAAACATCGTCATCGCAGGTAACGCCTTCGTAGATCGACACGTTGTTTTGCACCTTCACATTCTTTCCGAGCACAACGCCCGGCGACACCACCACATTCTGCCCGATGTTGCATTTTTCACCGAGGATACAGTTGGGCATGATGTGTGAGAAGTGCCATATTTTGGTGCCTTCTCCTATGGTAGCACCCTGGTCTATAACGGCGGTTTCGTGTGCAAAATAATCTGACATACGGCTAAGCGTTTTATGGGTTGGAAGTTGGTGTCAATTTACAATAATCTGTTTTTCAATCGGGAAATTGCTGTCACTCTGCCGGCGCCAAGGCGGGCACCTGTGCTCTTACCGAAGGGGTTGGCAGCGCCAGTCGGCTGATGTACTCGCCTATCGCCAAGCAGGAAGTTGCTGCCGGAGACGGTGCGTTTCTTACATGGATCAGTCTGCCTTGTCTCAGGATATCAAAATCGTCCAGCAGTTTGCCTTGGCGGTCGCAGGCCTGCGCGCGCACCCCTGCACCGCCGCGTATCAAGTCTTCCTCCGTAAGTTCGGGCACCAATCTGCGCAGCGCTTTGGTAAACGCCTTCTTGGACAACGACCGGTGTATCTCCCCGAGGCCCGTACGGCCGTATTTGCGAACAATTTTGCGGAAACCCGGCCAAGCGATTGTTTGCAGCAATTCTTTTCGGTCTATATCAAAAAAGTCGTATCCCTCTTTCCTCAGTGCTAAAACAGCATTTGGTCCCGCTTCTATTTCACCGCCGATCATTCGGGTGAAATGTACGCCGAGAAACGGGAAATCCGGACTCGGCACGGGATAAATCAAATTCTTCACGAGGTGTTTTTTCTCGTCGCGCAGCTTGTAGTATTCGCCACGGAACGGAATAATCATCAGATCGTTCTTGTCGCTTGTCATCGAGGTCAGTGCATCGCTGTACAAGCCACCGCAACTTATTAGTTGTTCGCCTGTCCATTCGTCGCTGCGCGTCTGCACAAAAACACCGTCGATGTTTTCGCTGATGCCCATCACCTCTTGGCCGAACTCCAATCTGCCCCCCGCTGCTTGGAACAACTCTGCCAGTTTTCGGGCAAGCGCGGGAAAATCGATGATGCCCGTCTGCGGAACCCTGACGGCAGCCAAGCCTTCGCAGTGCGGCTCCCATTCGCGGAATTCCTCGCGCGCGAGTTTTTCCAGCCCCGACAATCCGTTTTGCAAGCCGCGGCGGTAAATATTTTCCAAGAGCGGAAGTTCGGCCTCATTGGTGGCCACGATAATCTTTCCGCACAAATCGTAATCTATGCCGTACTCTTCGGCGAAACGGATGATGGACCGATAACCCGCCAGACAGTTTTTGGCTTTCAGGCTTCCGGGTTTGTAATAGATTCCGCTGTGGATGACTCCACTGTTGTGCCCCGATTGATGGGCGGCCACGCGAGATTCTTTTTCCAGAATCAATATGCGGGAAGACGGTTGCAGCTGTTGCAACCGCACGGCGGTGGCCAATCCTACCAAGCCCGCTCCTATGATGATTACATCGTACTTCATTTTTACAATCGGGCGTCTACCCTCTTCCGGTCTAAGACCGCCTTCGTGTCAAACACCACCGCATCCTTTTTGAGGATTTTATCCAAATCCATGGCCAAGAACTCATCATGCGCCACGGCCAATACCACGGCGTCGTACTTTTTGCCCGGTGCCGGCACTGTGGCCACCTCAATAGCGTACTCTCGCCTGACCTCGGCGGCGTCGGCCCAAGGATCCAGCACATCTACTTTCGCGCCGTAATCGCACAATTCCTGATAAATTTCGACAACTTTTGTATTGCGAACATCGGGACAGTTTTCTTTGAACGTAATGCCCAGAATCAACACTTCGGCATCACGGATGACGGCGCCTTTGGCTATCAATAATTTTACCACTTTGCTCGCTACAAAGCGCGCCACAGAATCATTCACCCTGCGGCCCGACAGAATAACGTCGGGATGGTAGCCGCATTGCACCGCCTTGTGTGCCAGGTAATACGGATCTACCGAGATGCAGTGTCCGCCTACCAAGCCCGGTTTGTATTTCAGAAAGTTGTATTTGGTTCCCGCCGCGTCCAATACATCGTGGGTGTCGATACCGATGCGATCGAAAATGAGGGCAAGCTCGTTAACGAAAGAAATGTTAACGTCACGCTGTGCGTTTTCTATCGCCTTGGCGGCTTCGGCCACTTTGATGCTCGGCGCTTTGTGCGTGCCGGCGGTTATGATTTTTTTGTACAGCCGATCG
>RDDY01000022.1 GCA_003852805.1 Chryseobacterium sp. | reverse complement strand
GTTTTTAAGCTTGCCCTCTGCCGCGGTTGCTCTGTCAAAATTGTATTTCAGCATTTCGTCGGTAGACGGATCCCAGACATCTGTGTCTATGCCGTTGATGATTCCGAAAGCCTTTGCGGATTCTTGCCTGATCAATGGTTCCAACGTCAATGCGCTCTCGAACAATTCGTGCAGATAGCCCTCGGACACTGCGGTAAAGGCGTGACAGGATTTTATCAAGGCCGCCAGTTGATTGATCTTGCCGTTCCAGTCCAGCATTCCCCATTTCCATTCGTCAAAGGCGGGTAAAAACTGAATCATGTCCCAATCCATAATGCCTTGGTAATTTCCGTTGTGGATGGTGCCGATGGTTTTTACGCCTTTTAAAAACGAGTATTCGGGGCAATGCTCGATGAAGAAAGGTACCAAACCGGTGTGATAGTCATGGCAGTGCAAAATGTCGGGGCGCCATTGCTTATTGCAGAGCCATTGCAAAGCAGCGCGCTGAAAAGCAATAAACTGCAAGGCCTCATCCCAGTAACCATAAACATTGGGCCGATCCAGCAGGCTGTAAACTTTAACCAAATAAAGATCGAAGCCTAAATGGCCGCTGTTTTCCTTTAATACCTCGTAATGGTAGGGTGTCTCGTTAAGGTAAAGGGTACTGTCAAAAACTTTAGTAAACTCATGAGCGCGTATGTAGGCGTTTTCGTAGAATGGCATGACCACTTTTGCATCGGCGCCCAGTCTGTTTTGGTACTTGGGCAAAGCGCCGACAACGTCTGCCAAGCCACCGACTTTGGCAATCGGGTAACATTCAACACTCAGATGAAATATTTGCATGATTTACTGTTGTTTCTTCAAGATTAAACCCGATAACGGCGGCAGCGCCACGCGGGCGGAAAACTGTTGTTTAAGATACGGCGATTTTTCTGCTTTTACAATCGCGGGCGCAGCCCCGCTGCCGAAGAACTCTTCATCGTCACTGTTCAGCAAGACGGACCACTCCCCTGCAAACGGCAAAGCGACGCGGTATTGCGGTTGCACCTTGGCGGTAAGGTTCAAAACGATCACCAAATTTTCCTGCGGCTCCGCAGCTATGCGTTGGTATACATAAACGGAGTTCTCCGTATCGTCGGCATCGATCCATTCAAAACCGTCGGGCGAGTATGAATTTTGAAAAAGTGCCGGCGAGGTTCGATAAAGCAGCAATAACTTTTCCACGAATTTTTGCAACCCCAGATGCGGCAAGTATTGCAAAAGACCCCATTGCAGATTGCCCTCCGACGCCCACTCGGATGTTTGCCCGAACTCATCGCCCATAAACAGAAGCTTGCCACCGGGCTGCGTAAACATATAAACATACAACGCGCGGAGATTGGCGAACTTTTGCCATTCGTCGCCGGGCATCTTGTAGATCAGGCTGCTTTTTCCGTGGACCACCTCGTCATGCGAGAGCGGCAAAACATATTTCTCATTGAAAATATACGTACTACTGAAAGTAAGTTTATGGTGCAAAGCGCTCCGTTGCGAAATGTCTGCCGAGAAATATTCCAGTGTGTCGTGCATCCACCCCATCATCCATTTTCGGTCGAAACCGAGACCGCCGTCTCCTACGGGCGCGGTCATATCAGGATATTGAGACGAATCTTCGGCAATCATCAAAACATCGGGAGCGTAACGGTTAACGGCAGTATTCAGTTCTTTCAGAAATTGCTCGGCTTCCAGGTTGATATTGGTTCCCTCTTTGTTCGGCTCCCACTCGCCTGCCTTTCTGGCATAATCTAAATGCAACATAGAGGTCACGGCATCCACACGCAAGCCGTCTGCATGGTAGCGGTTCAGCCAAAATATGGCGTTGCTGATAAGAAAGGCCCTGACCTCGCTCCTACCGTAATTGAAGATGTAAGAATTCCATTCCGGGTGGAAGCCTTTGCGCGGATCTTCGTGTTCGAACAAAAAGCTGCCGTCAAAATAATGCAATCCGTGCGCATCGCCCGGGAAATGCGCGGGCACCCAGTCCAAAATGACTCCGATATCGTTGCGGTGCAATTCATCGATCAAGAACATCAGATCCTGTGGCGCGCCCAACCGCGAGTTTACGGCAAAGTAACCCGTGATTTGGTAACCCCACGACGGCCCGTACGGATGGTGCATTACCGGCAGAAATTCTATGTGGGTAAAGTCCATCCGTTTCACATAATGCACCAGTTTTTGCGCAATAGACCGATAATTGCCGCACGGATCGTTCTCTGCGCACCAAGAAGGCAAATGAACCTCGTAAATGCTGAGCGGCGAATGTGGCGCGTTGATTTCCGAACGTTTTTCAAACCATGCCGAATCTTTCCATTCGTAAAAAGTAGTGGCAACAATGGATGCCGTTGCCGGTGGAACTTCGGCCAACAACGCAAACGGATCGGCCTTGAACAACAGTTGTTTTCTATACGTCTTGATCGCGTATTTATAAACGGTGCCCAGCCCCAGATCGGGAATAAAACCCTCCCATATCCCGGAATGATCCCAACGGATTTTCAGCACGTGTCGGTCCGGGTCCCACTCGTTGAAATCGCCTACAACGGACACTTCCAGCGCGTTGGGTGCCCAGACGGCGAAGTAAACTCCGCGCCGGCCGTCTACCGTTAAGTCCCGAGACCCCAGTTTTTCGTAGAGTTCATAATGTTGGCCCATTTTAAAAAGGCCGATATCAAATTCCGTGAATAACGAGAAAGGCTTTACCTCGTCCATCGTATGTTTATTATAAAAAAGGAGGCCGCAACCTCCTTACAATTTTATTGATTTTCTTCTTCCGCGTCGCGTTGCTGATACTCCTGCACCACTTCTATGGCGTTGGAAACCACATCGCTGAGGGCTGTAATGAAACTGCCTTCCTCGGCCATGCTTATCGCATGTTTTATCGCCTCGGTTTCTTTAGGAATAATCTCGTAGGTCACTTTGCTGCCGCTGGACATTATGCCATCAATCAGCAGGCCATTGATGTTTTCTTCCGTGCGCCCGCGCAGGTGGCGCTCGTTCCGGATGATGATATAGTCGAACATTCTGCCTGCAATTTTGCCGCATTCGCGAATGTCTACATCGCGCCGATCACCCACACCCGAGATTATCCCGATCTTTTTGGGCGCCTCGATACCTGACAGAAACTCTTCTATCGCCTCATAGCCCGCCGGGTTATGCGCGAAATCGATCATAACGCTGAAATTCCTGAATTTGAAAATATTCATTCTTCCGGGCGTTTGTTGCGCACTCGGGACAAAAGTGCGCAGTGCAAGACCGATATCTTCTATATTGAAGCCGTGCAGATAGGCCGATAATGTAGCCGCCAGCACGTTGTATATCATAAACTTGGCCTTACCGTCAACGGTCAACGGAATGTTGTTTACGCGCTCGATCCTGATTTTCCAGTCGCCTTTTTTTATGGTGATATAACCTTCCTCGTAGACGGCAACTACCTTTCCTTCTCCGGCAAATTTTACCAACAACGGGTTTTCTTCCGACAGAGAAAAGTAGGCGATTTTACAGTCGAGGTCCTTGGCAGCGTGCAAAGAGTATTCGTCATCGGCATTGATGATGGCCCAGCCGTCTTTCTTCACGCTCTCCAGCACCACTTTTTTCACGCGGGTCAAATCGCGCAGCGTGTGAATGTCCTCCAGTCCCAAATGATCTTCTCTTATGTTGGTCAGCACCGCAATATCCGATTGTTGATAACCGAGACCCGAGCGCAAAATGCCGCCCCGCGCAGTTTCCAGTACGGCAAATTCCACCGTCGGATCTTTCAGCACAAATTCCGCAGATAACGGTCCTGTGGTGTCGCCACGCGTCAGCATGTGATTATGAATATAGATGCCGTCCGAAGTGGTAAAGCCCACGCGGCGGCCGCTGGATTTCACTATGTGTGCTATAAGGCGCGTGGTGGTTGTTTTTCCGTTGGTCCCGGTAACGGCAATTATGGGAATACGGCTTGGTTTGCCCGGCGGATACATCATATCTAAAACATGCGCGGCGACGTTTCTCGGCAAGCCTTCTGACGGTGCCAAGTGCATCCTGAAGCCCGGCGCGGCATTCACTTCCAGAACAACGCCGCCCGTCTCGCTCATCGGTTGGGTCAGGTTTTCTGCCATAATATCGATTCCGCAGATGTCCAGCCCGATAATGCGGGAGACGCGTTCTGCCATGAAGATATTTTCAGGATGAACCATATCCGTTACGTCTATGCTCGTGCCACCTGTACTAAGGTTGGCTGTGGATTTCAGGTAAACTATTTCGCCTTTTTGAGGAACCGTTTCCGGCGTGTAGTTCATTTTTTGCAGAAGCTCGTTTGTATCTTTATCGATGGTGATTTCGGTCAAAACATTTTCATGACCGAAACCCCGACGAGGATCTTGATTCTCGATATCGATCAGTTGTCGGATCGAATGAGCACCGTCGCCAACGACATGCGCCGGAACGCGCCGCGCCGCAGCCACCATTTTGTGATTGATGACCAATATGCGATAATCATAACCTGTGATAAACTTCTCTACGATAACCTTTTGTGAATATTGCCGGGCGTGCTGCAAACCCGCAACGGAGCTCTGCCAATCGTTTACATTGATGGACGATCCTTTCCCGTGATTCCCTGAAAGAGGCTTCAGCACCAGCGGATAACCTATTCTGTCGATAGCCGCCCGCAGTTCGTCTTCATCGGTAACAAAGGTTCCGGCGGCAACGGGCACGGCGGCGTCGTGAAGCAATTGCTTGGTAGTTTCTTTATTGCAAGCAATATCTACCGCAATGCTGCCGGTGTTGCAGGTAATCGTAGCCTGAAAACGCATCTGGTGAACGCCATACCCCAACTGCACAAGAGAGTTTTTGCCCATACGGATCCACGGAATTTTGCGCGAGACTGCCTCATTTACAATGCTGCCGGTACTGGGCCCCAATCGCACTTCCTCACGTATTTCTTTCAGGCGTTGTATCGTGTTATCTATATCGTAGTTTTCCCCTTTTATCAGGGCGCGCGCAATTTCTACGGATGCCTCGGCGGCATAAACGCCGGCCTTTTCTTCAACGTAGGCAAAGACAACATTATAGACACCCGGCATATGCGTCTCGCGCGTTCTGCCGAAACCTGTTTCCATACCTGCCAACGTTTGGATTTCAAGGGCGATGTGTTCTATCACATGCCCCATCCAGGTGCCAAGCTCCACACGTTGGAAAAATCCGCCCGGCACGCCTTCGGAACAACGATGGGTATACAGCGACGGTATCAAATTTTCCAGACGCTCGCGGAAGCCGTCGATCTTGTTCGTTGGATAATGCTCCATCTCTTCCAAATCGAGTCTCATTTGGATCAGCTTCGGGCGACGGATGCTCCAAATATTGGGTCCGCGCAGAACTTGTATTTTATTTATTTTCATGCAAAACTTCTTTGGCAATCTACGAGGAGACCGCCTTATCAAAGATATAGTAAATGTGATGACAGCGGTGCTGCCGACAAAAATTTTCCTTAGCAATAAAGCTGCCGGTATTTGTCTGCCGGTAAACTTTATGGCGCAAAGGTTTAGTCCTTAGCGTAAAATAAATATTTTCTACATTTGTTTTCATGAAAGCGAAAGGAAAGTTAATTCTCATTGGCGGAGCCGTAAACAAAGGCAGCTTCGCCGAGAATGAATACGATGTGAATATCGAGAAAAATCTCAATTTCTTCGAGAAAGGTATCCTGCGCCGCATCATCGATGAAAGCAAAAACTTGGAAAACTCGGTGATCGAGATCGTAACCACCGCGTCACAAATCCCTACCATCGTAGGCCCCGAGTATCAAAAAGCGTTTAATTATTTGGGCGTAAAACAGTGCAATATATTGGACATTGTTACGCGAGAACAAGCCAACAGTGATGCGGCCGTGGCACGCGCGCAAGCGGCTGATGTGGTAATGTTCACGGGCGGAGACCAACTGCGGCTCACTTCTATTTTGGGAGGCACACGCTTCCACGATACCATTTTGCAAAAATATAAGGAAGAAGAATTTATCTACGCCGGGACGTCGGCCGGTGCGGCGGCGGCCTCAGAGAGTATGATCTATCAAGGCAGCAGCTCCGAAGCTTTGTTGAAAGGCGAGATCAAAACCACCCAAGGTCTCAATCTGATTCAGGATGTCTTGGTGGACACACACTTTGTGCAAAGAGGGCGCATCGGCAGATTGTTTCAGGCTGTGGTAAACAATCCCAGAATCCTGGGCATCGGTTTGGGCGAAGATACAGGACTTTACATCTGCAACGAAGTGATGACCGCTATAGGATCGGGCCTCGTCATCTTGGTGGACGGACGATTCATCCGCGACACCAACCTGACCAATGTGAGTTTGGGTGAACCGATCTCTATCGATAACCTCACGGTTCATGTCATGTCCGTCAATGACAGCTATAATCTGCTCACCAAAAAAATGACCATTTTCAACTCACAATATTCAGCTGCGGCACTGTCATGAAAATTATAATCCACGGAGGCTTTTTCTCGGAAAGCTCAACAGAAGATCATGTAAAGCTTGCTAAACAGGAAGCTTTGAAAAGCATTGTGAAAAAGGCGTACGATTATTTGCAGTCGCATTCCGCTTTCGATACGGTGGCCTACGCAGTTTCATTGTTGGAAGACGACGAACTTTTTAATGCCGGAACGGGCAGCCAGATCCAAAGCGATGGCGTTATCCGTATGAGCGCAGCCATTATGAATGCCGAAACGCAGCGAATGAGCGGCGTCATCAATATCGAAAAAGTGCAAAACCCGATCCTTGTGGCCAAGTCGCTCATCGGTGAAGAAGATCGCATCTTGGGCGACGGCGGCGCTACGGCTTATGCCCGAAAAAACGGCGTCCCCGAATATTCAGCCGAAACCGCCGAACGTTTGAAAGAATATTTGGAAAAGCAAAAGAAAATAGTGACGGGAACCGTAGGCTGCGTGGTGCTGGACAAAGACGGCAAACTGGCGGTGGCCACCTCTACCGGCGGAAAAGGCTTTGAGCTTCCGGGGCGAATCTCGGATTCGGCTACCGTAGCAGGCAATTATGCAAACCGTCATTGTGCGGTCAGTTGTACGGGTGTGGGTGAAGATATTGTGAGCAACGCAACGGCAGCTAAAATTGTAACGCGCGTCAGCGATGGCATGGGTATTGACGAAGCATTTGAAAAGACATTCGCCGAGCTAAGAGAAATCGACGGATTTGCGGGTGCCATTGCAATAGACAGTGAAGGGAATATCCGACACAGAGATTCGCATCCCACAATGGTTTTCGCCTCCTACGACGGCAGCGTTTTGGAGGTCTTTGATTGAAACAATTAATCACCGTTAAAATTATTCCATGAAGAAATTAGTACTCGTATTGGCCGCCGTTGCATTGGCAAGTTGCGCGCAAGACAAAATGAAAAGAGACGAACGCAAGGCAGATTACAACGTAGAAGAACGCACTTACGTGGTAGACAGCACGGTATCTGCCGGAGAGCCTGCCGCGCCGCAAACAGTTGACAGCGCTCGTTGAAAACCTTTGCACTTTTATCAAATCACGCCTGCTTTTTGCGCAGGCTTTTTTTATTGAAAGAGTTCGCGCAGCACATCCAGCGATACCGGCTGACGAAACTCCGGCAGGTGAAGCGTGTAATAAATCATCAGGGTCTGCAGTAACTGCTGTTTTTCCTCTGCGGAGAACCGTCGCGTATAGTCGGTCTCGGTAAGCATTTCTTTCCACAATACCGATGTTTGGAAACCGAAATCGCGATGGGCAATTTCGTCTACAAATACGCCGCTTTCGGGATCCAAGAAACGCTTGCCCGATAAAAGAGGTTTAATCCCTAACAAAGGCATGATTGTAAAAAGCAGATGGAAATGCGCGGAATAATTACGCGCGGCCAGTTGCGTGGCAAACCGCTCGATCTCGTTGAAGATTCCACCATTTTGTCCTTCGTTGCGCAGGACGTTATCCAAGACTTCTGCAATAAAAAATACGATGCTGTTGACTTTGATGTCCTCCGTCCCCGAGACTACTCTTTTCCGTGCTTCGATGCCGGAAACCGCAGGCAGCGCAGAATTTTTCTTGGTATTGACGACCAGTGAAACCTCTGAAAGCGGATACAGCAAAGCTTTCTTCTTGTTCTTTGCCGCGTACAGTCCACGCAAAAAGAATGACCGGTAACCTTCCTCGGCCGTAAAACAGTGGATCACCGCATCGTGGTCGCCGTATCGGACATAGGAAAGCAGAAAAGCGGTGTATTCTTTCATCAGTTGACTACGGCTATTTTTGCAGTTTTGGTTGCCGTTCCGTCATTGTTGCTCATCAACACAAAATAAATGCCCGAAGCAACGCGACTGCCGCGCAGGTTGTTCAGATCCCACTCATAAAAACCGCCGTTGGCCGTTGCTTGATGGACCAGATTGCCGGCAGAATCGGTAATGCGGATGTGCGTGCGTTCGGCCAGGCCGCGGATGGTGACATTGCCTCTGTACTGTGCTGTGATAACGGGATTGGGATAAACCAGAACGCTGCCAAAATCTTGTCCGATGTTGGCCACATCACCTTGATAAACCACAATGCCGTCGTCGGTGGCAAAGTAAACCTTTCCGTTTCGCTTGTCGATTTGGATATCGTACACTTCGTCCGCGGGTAGCGGGGAGTTTTTGGCTGTAAATCTGTGGATGGTCCGTTGGCCGTCTGCGCTCAGATAAAAAACACCGCCTTTTTCCGTTGACACCCATTTCTGGTTTCCGGCGTCTACCGCAATGCTCAAAATGCTCGTATCTTTAAACAACTCTTCAGGAATGTTGTTCTGTACAATTACAATAGCTTCTGTTGTGGGATTGTTTTCGCGGATGCTTTGTTCGGCATTGCGCAAAACGCGCAGACCGCGTCCCGCACCGATCCATAAATCGCCGCTGTTGTCCTGCGCAACCGCCACTGCTGCATCCACCGGTAAATTATTCTGTGTGGTCAGGTAACGCACCGGCGCGTTGGCCAGCCCCGCAATACTGCCGTTGTATAAATGCGCTGCCAAACCGCCCATTCCTTCTCTGGGATCGGGCACCCAGAGAACGTTGCTGCCCACAATGGGTTTTTGCACCGCACCAACCAAAGCGGAATACTTTGTAACCGGCGAAAAATCCTGCGCTCCTTTATTCAATACATATAAACCGGCCTGTGAATCAAGGGGCAAATAAGCGATGCTCGCCAACAGTGCGCCGTCTTTAAAAGCCAAACCTACAGGACGAAAGTAACTGTTGGAACCGTTATTTTGAGGCTCAAATTTCTTGACAAAAACGTTGTTCTGCATTTTGTAGATGCCCTGTGTTCCGTCGGTTTTGTAATTTGTAAAATATACTTCCGACGTATTTTCAGGATTCGGAACCACATCCAGCACATTGAACTGAGCGGGACTATCCAGAAACAATTGCGGATATTTCCATTCCGTGCCGTTAAAATGGAAATACCCGAGATTGGTGGAGACCGGCTGGTTATAGCCGTTCGTCCGACCACCCGTCGCTACCCAAATCTCATCTTTCAGCAGCGAGAGTTTATAAGCTTTATTATTGTATGGACCGTCGGGTTTGATGCTTTTGTTTTCCGGCGTAATAACGCCGGCGAGTTCACTTGCCGCATACAGTCGGCCGTTTTTCACCAATGCAGAGTTTAATGTGTGATCTGTATTTGTCTGCGAAATAAGTGAACCTTGCAAAGAATATCGGTAAACCGCTTTTCCGTCGATAACCAGGATATCTTTATCTGCGCTGACATCCTTCACATCGGTGAAGGAACCCGAAAGCGTCGCAAAATTGTCACCGTAAACAACACGGTCGGCCGTTGCTGCCGCCAACACGCTGCCGGAAGTGATCTGTGTAAAATTGCCGCTCTGCACGGTAGTCCAGGTAGAACTGACCGGAAAAGATGTGTCGGTAGCGTGCTTGATGATTCCGTTGGCGGTGGCGGCGTATACGGTATTGCCCCGTTTGACCGCCTCGTTTATGACGAAGCTGAAGAGAGCCGTATCATTGAATTCCCGTTTCTTTATGTCGAACAAACTGATTCCGTTCTCAACCGTAATAACAGCCACCCCGTCCTCTACCGAGATATGCTTGATTGCCTTCTTCACGATCTGGTTTGCCATCGGGATGTCGACAATGTAGTAAATACCGTTCTCGGTGACGATATCCATATTGCCGCTGCGGTAGCCTACAATCATGGTTTTGCTTGCCTTGTCATAAGCAAAGGCGGTGATCTTCACCTCATGCAAGCCTGTGGCTTTTGAGAGCTTTGTGATCTCGCCCGATGAAGGCGTATAATAAAAGATGCCGTTTTCTGTGGCGGCAATGATCTTGTCGTCGGCGTCGGCCAAGACCTTTACATTATTGTAAGAGAACAAGTCATACCATCTGCCTTTCTGTGCGTGCGCAAAGGCAAAGCTTGATAACAAGGCTACCGACAAAAGAATTTTCTTCATAGATTACAATACCGCTTCTGCAAATATAATTATACAAACAGAACCACCGTCCGAATATTGCCGAACTACGGTATAAAACTGTAAATTTGGCTAAACTTTTCTTTATGGCAAACAGACTGTCCGGTGTGGGCGTTGCGTTGGTGACACCTTTCAACGAGGATTTAAGCATTGATTTCGATTCATTGACCAAGTTGGTAGAATATAATATTGAGAACGGCACATCATACTTGGTGGTTCTGGGCACAACGGCTGAGGCCGCTACCCTGACCGATGCAGAAAGACAACAAGTGATTGATCACATTGTAACCGTCAACAACGGACGACTGCCTTTGGTGCTGGGCATCGGCGGGAACAATACAATGGCGGTGAAACAACAAATAGAATCAGCAGATTTAAGCAATTTCGACGCGGTGTTGTCGGCGTCGCCTTATTACAATAAACCCAATCAAGAAGGTCTGTATCAACATTACAAAGCCTTGGCCGCCACCGGCAAGAATATCATCATCTACAATGTGCCGTCGCGTACCGGTCAGAACGTGGAGGCAGCCACCACGCTGCGGCTTGCCAAAGAATTCCCGAATCTTATGATGATAAAAGAAGCCGCGCCCAATATTTTGCAATACTTCGACATCTTGCGGAAGAAGCCCGAGGGTTTTCACTTGGTTTCCGGCGATGACGAATTCACATTGCCGGTAACTTTGGCCGGTGGAAGCGGCGTCATCTCGGTTATCGGTCAGGCTTATCCCAAGGAATTTTCCGGTATGGTACAACTGGCGTTGGACAGAAAGGTAGACGAGGCCTACGAGATCCACAATAAATTGGTCGATATCACGCGCTTGATTTTTGTGGAAGGCAATCCTGCCGGCATCAAAACGGTGTTGGCCGAAAAAGGAATCATCAAAAACTTCCTGAGATTACCGCTGGTTCCTGCGTCCGAGCCACTACAAGCATTGATCAAAGCCGAAATGCAGAAATTGAGTTGACACCCATTTTCAAAAAAGCCGGCGCAGAAGACGTCGGCATTATCCGTCTGATTGCAGAGAAAGCCTGGCCCGCCGCCTACGGAGATATTCTTTCCGGTGCGCAGATCAACTATATGCTTTCTCTGATGTATTCAGAAGAAGAAATCATGCACCAGATTGGGTTACCGGATTATCATTATTATTTAGTCGATCACGGAAATTCAACTGTAGGCTTCATCGGGTTTGAAACTAATTATGAGGATTTCACAACCAAACTTCATCGGCTTTATTTATTGCCGGAAGCAAAAGGCAAAGGACTTGGAAAAGCAGCGATTGATTTGGTAAAGGTGAAAAGCGTTGAAGCAGGCAACCGACGGATTATTTTAAATGTGAACAAACAGAATACGGCGCAAGAGTTTTATGCGTCACAAGGTTTCAGCGTTTACGGTGAAGGCGTCTTTGATATCGGCAGCGGTTATGTGATGGATGATTATCTGATGGAATATCTCAGCTGATCCGCCCCCATTTGTTTTTGCCTCTGTATTGGCTGCTGTAATAATTGCGCATCGCTTGGTGCTTGGGCAATGTCAAGGCAGGATCTTCGTCCAATAATCGCTCCACTGCTTGTTTGGCCGCAGCTATAACGGCTGCATCTTGCAAAAGGTTCAAGCGTTTAAAATCTACCACGCCGCTCTGCTGGGTTCCTAAGATGTCGCCGGGCCCGCGCAGCTCCATATCCACTTCCGATATCCGAAAACCGTCGTTGGTCTCGCACATGGTTTTCAGGCGCTTACGGCTTTCTTTCGACAGTTTATCTGAGGTCATCAATATGCAATAACTCTGCTCGGCGCCACGCCCTACCCTGCCGCGCAGCTGGTGCAGCTGCGAGAGCCCGAAACGCTCTGCGCTTTCTATAATCATGACCGAAGCGTTGGGCACATTGACGCCGACTTCTATCACGGTAGTGGCCACCATGATCTGTGCGCCGCCGCCGGCAAAATATTCCATAGCGGCATCTTTTTCCTCGGGTTTCATTTTACCGTGTAGCATAACCGTTTGATAGTCCGGCAATGGAAAAAACTCGCTCACCCGCTCAAAGCCCTCGGCCAAGTTTTTATAGTCGAGTTTTTCAGATTCCTCGATCAAGGGATAAACGAAGTACACCTGCCGTCCTTTATTGATTTCCTCCTTGGCAAAGTTGTAGACAAAGAGCCGATCTTTTTCTCTGCGGTGCGCCGTGATAATCGGTTTGCGGCCGACAGGCAATTCGTCGATAACCGATACATCGAGATCGGAATAAAAACTCATTGCCAGTGTCCGAGGAATGGGTGTGGCGGTCATTACCAAGATATGCGGCGGAATGGCGTTTTTTGCCCAAAGCTTCGCGCGCTGTGCCACACCGAACCGGTGCTGCTCATCTATAATGGCAAGACCCAGATTCTTGAATTTCACCACATCTTCCAACAATGCATGGGTTCCGACGATAATGGAAAGTTCGCCCGAGAGCAGTTGCTCATGAATCTCTCGACGTTCTGCCGTTTTGGTAGAACCCGTAAGAAGACGAACCTTGATGCCGGTTTTTTTCAACAGTTCTGAAATGCCATTGAAATGCTGTTGCGCGAGGATTTCCGTCGGTGCCATGATGCAACTTTGGAAACCGTTGTCCAAAGCAATCAACATCGTAAGCAAGGCAACCATCGTTTTGCCCGCACCCACATCGCCCTGCAAAAGCCGATTCATTTGAACCGGCAAACGCATATCGTTTCGTATTTCTTTTAACACTCGTTTTTGCGCGCCCGTCAGTTGAAACGGAAGATGATGCTTGTAGAAGTCGTTAAAATAATCACCGACAAACGGAAACGGATTTCCCCGGACGGAGGTTTTTTGATGCAACTTCTTCAAGCCGTAACTCAGTTGAAAAAAGAAAGCTTCTTCAAATTTCAAGCGTCGGTCTGCAGCTGCTGAGTATTGGGCATTTTGGGGAAAATGAATATTGAAGACAGCCTCTTTCCTCGACATCAATTTTAGTCCCGAAACCAAATCTTGCGGAAGATTCTCGGTAAAAGAAGTTGCCACTTTCTCCAAGACGAAGGCTGTGCTCTGTTGCAAGAGCTTGTTGGTGATGCCTCGCTTCAACAGCTTCTCGCTTGACGGATAAACGGGCAACAAAACCGCTGCTTCTTGTCTGCTTTCCGTCGTTTCTATTTCCGGATGCGCCATCGAAAAACTGCGGTTGAAGAGAGTTACGCGGCCGAAAATATACACTTCTCGGTTGATCGGGATTTGATCTTTCAACCACTTCGAATATCGGAACCAGACCAAGTCCATAGTTCCGGTTTCGTCACGAAACTTGGCGCTGAGTCGTTTTCCGGCAGCAGAGACCACCTCCTGCAGATCCGTTATTTTTCCTTTCAACTGAATCTCGTTCGCCGGATCTTCGGTCAAATCGGCGACTTTTGCCACTC
>RDDY01000057.1 GCA_003852805.1 Chryseobacterium sp. | reverse complement strand
GGTACCCACTGAAATATCGTTGCCGTTGTAGATAAAGTTAGACCCATAGTTCTCGGCAATGCCGCCTAAGAATGCAGAAAACGGCAGATCTGCCTCTTTGCACAGATGTGCCACCAAAGAGGATGTTGTCGTTTTTCCGTGGGTACCCGCCACCGCAACGCACTGTGTGGCCTCGGTAATCATACCGAGTACTTGGGCGCGTTTCAGCACGGTAAAACCATTGTCACGGAAATAGTCCAGCAGTCGCAGATTTTTGATAGCCGGTGTGTAAACAACGAGAGTATCGTCCGATTGCAAATCATCAACCGCATTAGGTTCATCCTCGAAAGTGATGGAAATATGTTCTTGTTGCAACGCATTTGTCAGCTTGGTAGCGGTTTTGTCGTAACCCGATACATTTTTTCCCGTGGCCATAAAGTACCGCGCGAGCGCACTCATGCCGATACCGCCAATGCCGATGAAGAATATATTATTGTAGGATGTCAGTGGGTTCATTGCTTATAAAGCGTATTAAAAACATGGTCGACAATTTCTACCGTTGCATCGGGCCGTGCAATCTTTGTCAAATTCTGAGACAAGCTTTCGCGCAAGGGAGCATCGGTTATCAGTTTCTCCAATGCCGGGCGAAAGTTAATGGCAAGCTCCGCATCCTTAACCACCACGGCGGCGCCTGCGGATGCCAATTCTTCCGCATTGTGGGTTTGGTGATCGGCTGCGGCAAACGGATACGGCACCAAAATGATCGGCTTGCCCACAACGGCCAGTTCTGAAATGGCAATGGCGCCTGCACGGGAGACCACAATATCTGCGGCTGCATACGCGGTGGACATATCCGTCAAGAATTCTGTCATCAATACATTCGGCATTTCAGCCAACTCTTTTTGAAGACCTTCGGAGAGTTTTGCGTGATCGGTCTTGCCTGTTTGCCAGATCAATTGCAAGTCGTTTCGACGCAACTCGGGCAAATAGGTTTTCCAAAAATTGTTGATGCTGCGCGCACCCAAAGATCCACCGACAGAGAGTATGGTGAATTTCTGCGGATCAAGCCCCAACTGTTGCCTCGTTTCAAGCTTGGTCAGATTCTCGCCCGAAATGTTGGGACGAACCGGATTGCCCAAAAACAGCGTTCTACTGTAAGGGAAGAAATGATCCATGCCCGGATAAGCCGTGAACACGGCGCGCGCCCTGCGTGCCAAGAAACGGTTGGTAACCCCCGGAAAGGCGTTTTGCTCCTGAATAAAAGTAGGAACTCCCTTTCTGCCCGCAGCCCACAACGCAGGGCCGCTGGCATAACCGCCCGTGCCTATGACAATATCGGGTCGGAAATCTTTGATGATGCGCAGTGCGGTGCGGAAGCTTGAAACTATTTTATACGGCAACGAAAAGTTTTTCATCTTGTTGCTGCGGTCGAAGCCGGCAATGTTCAGGCCCTCGATTCTGAAACCTGCCTGCGGCACTTTCTCCATCTCCATCTTATTGTGCGCCCCGATAAACAATAAATCGGCATCAGGAAATCTTCGCTTGATTTCCTGCGCTATGGCCACGGCCGGAAAGATGTGTCCGCCCGTGCCGCCTCCGCTCAATATGACTTTAGGCGATGTCATTGATCTCTTCTATTGATTGTTTTTTCCCCAAACCTTCTTCCTCGTTGGTCAGGATTCTGTTGCTGACGTTCAAAATCAGACCCAGCTGAAAATAAGTAACCAGCATAGAGGTTCCGCCGTAACTAATGAGCGGCAACGGCTGACCCGTAACCGGCATAAGACTGAGCGCAACCGCAATATTGACCGCCAATTGCACGAAAATCATCAATCCCAGCGAAAGCACCAACAACGACCCGAAGAAAATGTTGACCTTGGACGCTATCGTCACGATACGGAAAATCATGACAACGTATAAGAAAATCAAAAAGCCGGCGCCCATCAGGCCGTATTCTTCAACAATGATTGCAAAGATAAAATCGGATACGGATTGCGGCAGAGTCTGCTTCAGCGCGCTCTTGCCCGGGCCGATGCCGAAAGTCCCGCCGTGAACGATGGCGGCGCGCGCCTGCATGGTTTGGTACGTTTTTGCTTTATCTTCCTCCGTTATCTCGGCGTCCTTTTTTGAGGTAAAGGTTTCGATACGGCTCTTCCAAGTGTGAACTCGGTTACCCCCTACCCAATCGGTATTTAAGGCGATGACCAAGAAAAGGACGCCGAGATAACGGAGGAAGATAAAGCAAAAACGTACCAAACCATGCAGGCGCGCGCCGCCATCGTTCACGGCGGGACTTTCGGC
>RDDY01000059.1 GCA_003852805.1 Chryseobacterium sp. | reverse complement strand
ATAAAACAAGCTCTCGCGTTGAGAGCTTGCTTGCATGATGATGCATCGAAAATTAATTGGAGTAAGCCAGCAATTCCTCCTTTTTGGAGTTGTAGGCGCGGTATTCCAAATATTTGAACGAATCACGCGGAATGATGGTTACCCATTTTTTGTATTTCAAAAACCATTTCGCCTGTACGCTCATGATGCCTTTGGTCAAATAAGCTTCCACAAAAGGATGGACGTGCAAAAACAGCTTGCCTTTCTCTGTGGCCAAAAGCTGGCGCAACGCATCTTCCATCCGCTCGACGATGACGATAGGCGCTTGTATCTCGCCGCTGTGGTTCGGGTTTTCTTCGCGGGTTTTTATCTGCTTTTCCGGGCGCACACGTTGGCGTGTCATCTGAATGAGCCCGAACTTGCTCGGCGGCAGAATTTTGTGTCGAGCTTTGTCGCGCTTCATCTCTTCGCGGAAGTGGTTGAACAGTTCGCGCCGGTGCTCGGCGTTTACCATATCTATGAAGTCTATCACAATGATTCCGCCCATATCGCGCAGACGCAGTTGGCGTGCAATCTCGGTGGCGGCCATTTTATTGACGCTCAGCGCATGGTTCTTGTTGGCCTGCGCGCCTGATGAAATGTTGTTGCCGCTGTTTACGTCAATTACGTGTAGCGCCTCTGTATGTTCTATGACCAAATAGGCTCCTTTGGAGCTTGGTATGTTTACGTGCGTACCGAAAGATTGTTTTACCTGTTTTTCGACATTGTAATATTCCATCAACGGAATATGGCTGTCGTAATATTTGACGATGTCTTTTCGGTCGGGTGCAATTACTTCCAAGTAGTCCTGCATCTCGTGCACCATCTGCTCGTCGTCACAGATAATGCTCACAAAGTCTGCATTGAAGTTGTCTCTGAGGATGGCAGACGCGCGGTCTTCCTCGCTCAATATCTTGCTGGGGACTTTGTTCTTTTTGATGTTTTTAAAAGCGGTTTCCCACTTTTTCACGAGCTGATTCATGTCGTTGTGCAGCTCGGCTACTTTTTTTCCTTCGGCTACGGTTCTTATGATAACCCCGAAGCCTTCGGGACGGATGCTTTCAATCAGCGTTTTAAGGCGCTCGCGATCTTTGGCGTCGCGTATTTTTTTGGAAACAGAAACCTTATTGTCAAAAGGGATGAGGACCAGAAAACGCCCCGTGAGCGAGAGTTGGGTAGAGATGCGCGGTCCTTTGGTAGAAATAGGTTCCTTTGTAATCTGAATCAGGACACTGTCACCGGCGCTCAGCACCTTGTCTATGGTGCCGTCTTTGGGTATTTCCTTTTGGATCGGGAAATTCTTGAGACTCGGTGTGTTCTGTTTTTTGGAAGTGGTGTCTTTTAAGAACGTCCGATAGGTCAGCAGTTGCGGCCCCAGGTCCAGATAATGCAGAAAAGCGTCTTTCTCGAAGCCGATGTTTACAAATGCGGCATTCAGATTCGGCGCCAATTTTTTCACTTTGCCCAAAAAAATATCACCTACCACGAATTGTCCGTTCTGTACGGCCTCGTGCAGCTCAAAGATTCTGCCGTCTTCCAGCAGCGCTATTTTAGATGCATCATCCTCATAGGAAATGATTAGTTCTTTCTTCATTGTCTTACGGTGATGGCTTGTGATTTGGCAAAACAAAAATATAGCCGATGCAGTTTATACGGATAAAAAGCACCAACTATATTATATGTTAAAGAAACAGAGAAGCTTATTTCTTCTTCTTATGTCTGTTTGCTCTTCTTCTTTTCTTTCTTTTGTGCGTTGCTACCTTGTGTCTTTTTCTTTTCTTTCCGCTTGGCATAGTTAAGTTTATTTAAAGTGAAGATATTTATTTCTTTTCTACGACTACTTTGGTTTTCACCTTTTCAGCAAACATTTTAGAAGGCTTGAAGCTGGGAATATTGTGCGCCGGGATTTCAATGGCAGTATTCTTGGAGATGTTGCGACCCGTCTTCGCAGCTCTGGTTTTGATAACAAATGAGCCAAAACCTCTCAGGTAGACATTGTCATTATTGTAAAGGGATGATTTGATTTCGTGCATAAATGCTTCGATAATCTTCTGAGTATCATTCTTTTCAACGCCGAGTTTATTGGAGATGGTGTTTACCAATTCAGCCTTTGTCATGTTAAAAAATGTTTTTAATTTTGGTCTGCAAATATAAACTATTTTTTGATAAAAAGTATAGAAAAAGCTTATTTAGTGAAACTTACCGACCGACTGCTGAGTTGGTATGACGAGCACAAAAGAGAGCTTCCTTGGCGCCAAACCACAGACCCGTAC
>RDDY01000352.1 GCA_003852805.1 Chryseobacterium sp. | reverse complement strand
GTTCTTTATCCAATTTTATAAACGGCAAGCTTGACGGCTTGCTGCCCGTGGCAATAATGCTGTACTTGGATTCTATTTCTTCCTTTTCGCCGTTTTCTTTGGCGATGCTGATTTTATTTTTGTCAATAAAGCTTCCGAGGCCATGGAAAACGGTAACCTTGTTTTTATCCATAAGGAAGTCGATGCCCTTGGTCGTTTGTTCTACCACCTCGTTTTTGCGCGTGATCATCCGTGGAAGATCAACGCTTAGTCCATTGACGTGAATACCGAAATTCTCAAAATTGTGTTTCGCATTCTCATAGTGCTCCGAAGAATCCAGCAAAGCTTTTGAAGGGATGCAGCCTACGTTGAGGCAGGTACCGCCCAGCGTATCGTACTTTTCTATCAGTGCTGTTTTGAATCCCAATTGCGCGCAACGGATGGCCGCTACGTATCCGCCCGGGCCTGAACCTATGATGGTCACATCAAATTGACTCATTTTTATAAATCTTTAATTGGTTGAAAAATTTCCCACAAAATTACTCATTAATATCTGAACCTGCCGTCACGGCCGACAGTTTTATCGTCGCGACGGATTGGTTTTACTCGATGCGGAAATTGACCGGCGCATCTATTTTCGGGTAAGTTTTTTCGGACACGAAACGCAGGCCTGTGCAATCCACTTCTTTCCAACCTTTTTTAGCACCAAGATCTCCGACTTCTGTAACAATCGGGACAAACGATATTTCATCCGCGCCTTCTTCCAGTTCTTCTCTATACTGCACCGCTACATCTACCACGCACGGAAAATCCGTATTCAGTTTTACATTCCTATATATAAGGTCTACATGCTTGGAGCGGTTTTCGGGAATATCGAAGTAATTCTCGTAACCGTAATCCCGACCGTGCAGCAGCCCCATGGACACCAGCAGATGATACAACGCCATGGTATAGTAACGGCGCGTCTGTACTCGATGATAATCGTCGGGAGAATGACCGCCTTCCACCAAGATGTTGGTCAAGCCTCTTAGCATAAGGTTGTCCCCTGTCGCCGTCGGATAGAATTCATCGGTATAACGCCCGATACGTTTGGGCAGAGCATCTTTCAACTGCAACCACGCGTTGGCTATAACGGCCATGCTCTGTTTCCGCCGTGGCGTGAGCGTTCTTTCCGCATCTTGCGACGGCGCCAGGAACGATAGGGTGGCGGGGGAGTGGCCGTCGGTAGTGAAAATGGTGCGTTGATCGTGCAGATTCAGTGCATAATCATAATTGCCGTCGGCAACTATTCGTTTTAGGATTTGCATCTCGGGTGTGGCGGCCATCAGGAAATCGCGGTTGATATCTATGCCTGCGGCGTTGCGGCGTGTCCACCGCGCGGAGCCGTCGGGGTTAAGCATAAAAATAAAATCAAGACTGACGGCACGCCACAGTCGCTCTTCTCGCACAGTATCGTTCCGAAGAGATTCCAGCAGATCCAACATTGCCAGCGTAGCGGTAGACTCATTTCCGTGCATCTGCGACCATGCGAGCACTTTTGTCTTGCCTGTACCGATACTGAATTTATAGATCGGTCGGCCTTCCAAAGAATTTCCTACCTCAACAACATTATCCGGATACCGTTCGACCAGGTAAGACGCTAAAAATGCGGGGTCCACATAGCGATTATTGAATTTCACATTTGTAAAATATTCAAAAACATGCTTCATCTTCGTAGTTTCGACAGAACAAAATTAGTGCAAAAATGTCAATTCCGGTAATTAACTTTTGTAAACACGCGCTAATCAAGTTGTGACAGTTTGTCTGTTGATAACTACAGCTCTTACATTATCATCAATTCATAGAGCTAATGTTCTGCGTACCAGTATGTTACCTTTAACACATAAAGTAGAATCTTGTTTTACTTCAATCGTTGCAATCCCCGAAATCTCCCCAAATGTGCAAAATGGGAAAAGCGTTGTGTAAGACGGTTTTATCCACAATTATACTTTTGTAAATCGATACAGATAAGTACTTTTTTTTGCTAACTTTGGCTGCATTTATATCTTATGAGCAACGAACTACTTTTCCTCGGCGGATTCGGCCTTTTGATAACTCTTGTTTTGGCGGCCGATTTGGGCTTGTTTAGTAAAGCCAGCCCTACGGGCGAAGTATCGTTGAAGCAGGCGGGCATTATGAGCTTCCTCATGGTTGCGCTTGCAACAGGCTTCTATTTTGTACTGATTAATTACGGTCATCACTTGCACGGAATAGACAGTATGGAAAAGCTGCAGGAAGTGATTAAGCGGCACCACCACCCCTTCTTCCGCGCCAGGAACCGACTCCCGGCAC
>RDDY01000357.1 GCA_003852805.1 Chryseobacterium sp. | reverse complement strand
ATAATTAGGGCTGCAAAGAGTACGAGCAGCGGCTGACGGTTCATGTCACAGAGTTCGTGATGATAGCGGCAGCTTGGGCAGAGGCGCCCGCACCGCCGAGCTTTGTGCGCAGTTCGGCATAATCGTCCAGCATTTTTATTCTTCCGTTGCCTTGCAATATTTTGCCGAGTTCTGCGGTTAAATTCTCTGTGGTAAGCTCCTCTTGGATAAGCTCTTTTACCACCTCCCGATCCATAATCAGGTTGACCAACGAAATGAAACGAATGTTCTTTATCAGCCGCTTCCCTATTTCATAGGAGATACGGCTGCTGCGGTAGCAGACCACTTCGGGCGTGTTCAGCAATGCCGTTTCTAAGGTAGCCGTGCCCGATGTCACCAATGCCGCCTTGGCACAGCGCAGCAGATCGTAGGTTTTGTTCGACACAAAATGAACGTCGTCATCGGTAAAAGCCGAATAAAACTCTTCCGACAACGACGGCGCTCCTGCAATGACAAACTGATATTCCGCAAAGTTCTTGCGCACAGTGAGCATCAGCTTAAGCATTTTACGCACTTCCTGCTCGCGGCTGCCGGGGAGCAATGCGATGATTTCACGCTCATCCAGACCGTTACTGGCTTTAAACTTTGAACAGTCGAGGTCGGGCAAATTCTCGATGGCATCCAAAAGAGGATGTCCCACAAAATGAGCATCTACCTTATGACCGGCATAAAAATCCTGCTCGAAGGGCAGAATGACGATCATGTCGTCCACATATTTTTTGATGGTTTCTACCCTTCCCTCTTTCCAAGCCCAGAGCTGCGGCGAAATATAATATACCACGCGGACGCCGATGGATTTGGCAAACTCGGCAATGCGCAGGTTGAAGCCCGGATAATCTATGAGAACCAACACATCGGGTTTCCAACCGGCAATATCTTGTTTACATAAGCGGATGTTACCCAAAATAGTGCGCAAATTCTTCGCCACTTCCAGAAAGCCCATGAACGCCAAGTCGCGGTAATGCTTTACCATGGTGCCGCCTTGCGCCGCCATCAGATCTCCGCCCCAAAAACGAAAATCGGCATCGGCATCCTGTTGCTTTATAGCGTGCATGAGGTTGGAGCCGTGTAAGTCTCCCGAGGCTTCGCCGGCAATCAGGTAGTATTTCATCTGCGTTGGAATCTGAGCAGCGGTGCTGCGTTTCGTATATTTGTATCAAATATAATTGATTGCACCGAAATGGATGAAATAAAAAATAAAGTAGCGGCCAGCGGACTCGTCAACTTCGATTTGTCAAGCTTGATGCCCAAAGGCCGGCGCCTTGGGATAGACCTGAAAGATTTTTTGTTTGAAGGCTTGATCCTCCGCGAGAAAGATTTCCGCGAACAGGTTGCCAATCTTCCGGCCGAAGATTACAGAGACGCTTACGTTCACATTTATTGCTCTACCGACGCCATTGTGCCGCTTTGGGCTTATTTCCTGCTGTCGGCCAAACTAACGCCGGTTGCGAAAAAGGTGGCTTACGGCTCGCGCCAAGAATTGGAGATGGTATTGATGCATGACGCGGTTGCCGGTAACGATTTTGACGAGCTGCGTGGCAAGCGTGTGCTGGTAAAAGGATGCAGCGAGGTAGAAATGCCCGTCAACGCTTATGTAGACTTGGTGTCCAAGCTACAGCCCATCGTGAAATCTCTGATGTTCGGCGAAGCTTGCAGCAATGTGCCGATTTTCAAAAATTGACGAAGTCCGGTTAAGTTTATAAATCGGAATGAAAATTGCGACCGCTTTCCGAAACCATTAGAAAAATCAGTTATGAGCTTACGAGACATTCTTACCGGCCTGGCCGGCGGAAAAATAGCCGACGAAGCATCCAAGAAAACAGGACTTCAGAAAAACCAAATCATCGCATTGTTGGCCGTAGCCGCACCGTTGATGATCAGCGCGCTGCGCCGCAACGCCGAGCGCAACAGCGTAGAAGCCGAAGACATCAACGTTGCACTGAACAAGCACACCGGCGAAGTGCTGAACAATCCCGAAAAAATAGACTCCAAGGACGGCAGTTCTATTTTGGACCACATCTTCGGCCATCAAAAACCGCAGGTGGAAGACCAAATTGCCCGCAGAACGGGCTTGGATGCCGGAAAAGTGAGCGCCGCACTGGCCGCACTGGCGCCGGTAGTGATGGGTTATCTGGGCCAACAAAAACAACAGCACAATCTGACGGGCAGCGGCATCAGTAATTTCCTCGGCAACATTCTGAACAATACCCAAACACATTACCAAGCGCAGGGCGTGCAAAACAATTCTTTGGTCACTTTGGCCACCGAGTTTTTGG
>RDDY01000160.1 GCA_003852805.1 Chryseobacterium sp. | reverse complement strand
CATTTTGCTGAGCGAACTTCAAGTGGGCGACCGAATCTTGGTCAGAAACCAAGAGATCATTCCGGTGGACGCTATATTGATCTCCGGCGACGGAAACATAGACAACAGCTTCATCACCGGTGAATCTGCCACCGTAACCAAAAACCCCGGCGACAAGATTTTTGCCGGTGGAAAACAGGTGGGCGCCGTTTTGGAGTTGGAAGTTATAAAGAACGTAGACCAAAGTTATCTGACACAGCTTTGGAACAAGGAAGCTTTCAGACGCCGAGAAAGCAATCTGGACACGCTGACCAATAAAATCAGCCAATACTTCACACCGGTTTTATTGTTGATTGCCACCGGGGCAGGCATCTATTGGAGCACCGTGGATACCGAGCAGATGTTTCAGGTAATCAGCGCCATTCTGATTATTGCTTGTCCTTGCGCTTTGGCACTGTCGGGGCCGTTTACTTTCGGGCATATCATGCGGATTATGGGCAGAAACAAGTTCTACGTAAAGGATGCCTTGACCGTGGAGCGGATGGCACGCGTAGACACCATCGTCTTTGACAAGACGGGAACCATCACCTACAACAAGAAATCAAACATCCGCTACAGCGGCCAAGAATTGAGCGAGTTCGATCTGCACAACATCAAGTCAATGCTGAAGAACAGCAACCACCCGCTTTCAAAAAGCCTGTACGAGCACCTGAATGTGGCAGATGAATATTATCCCGTAGAACAGTTTTCCGAAGTAACCGGCAAAGGATACGAGGGAACCGTGCGCGGCCACCGTTACAAGATAGGCTCTGCAAGCTTTACCGGCGCCGAACAATCTGCGGCAGAGACCGCAGTATATATCGCAATCGACGGCAATCCGATGGGCAAGTTCAGTTTTAAAAACGAGTATCGTACGGGCATGGCAGCCATGTTCAATCAATTGGGAGCTTACGAGAAACACCTCTTGAGCGGCGACAACGATTCCGAGGCCGAGCGACTGCAACAGCAGCTGCCGCACTTGGCCGCCATGCGCTTCAACCAAACACCGGAAGACAAGTTGGAGTACATAGACCAACTGCAGCAAACGGGTAAAAACGTCTGCATGGTAGGCGACGGATTGAACGACGCAGGCGCACTGAAACAGAGCAACGTGGGGATAGCCGTGGCAGATGACAACAACGCATTCACGCCTTCGTCGGACGTTATCATGACCGGCAACTCAATGCGGTGGATGGCAGATTTCTTCGCCCTATCGAAGGATGCCATGAAGATTGTGAAAATAACCTACGGCATAAGTCTGCTTTACAATACCGTTGGTGTTACGGCAGCGGTCTTGGGATACGTTTCACCGTTGTTTGCCGCCATCCTGATGCCCGCCAGCACCATCAGCGTGGTATCATTCACCACTGCCGCCACCCGTCTCAGATCTCGGCGATATTTCAGATCGAAACCAATTCAGACAAATTTGTCTAATTTAGAAACAGTTTAAATTAGCCCATTAAGAGGACGAATGATGAATGTCAGCAATAATATGTAAATTTGAACTCAATTTCATCTTTATCTTTGCATTAGGAAATGGAGATCCTATATTTAATGATCATCTGCAGTGTTTCACTGGCTGTCGTTTTCCTAATCGTCTTTATTATCGGCGCTAAAAGCGGTCAATTCGAGGACGACGAGTCACCTGCCATACGCATGCTTTTGGACTCGGAAAAAAAGCCTGAAGAAACCGAAGATCAAGAAGTTAACAAAAAAGAGAATTAATATTTTATATGGAAACACAGAAGTTTAGTTACGATAACAACATCGTACGAGCTTTCCTTTATGCCACCGTAGCGTTTGGCGTACTGGGGTTCATTTTGGGACTGACGGCCGCCCTGATGCTGTTTTATCCTGAACTGCCGGAATTCTTTTTCGGTACGGACGACACCACAATCCAGTCACTGCGGAGCGGCAACATTCAAGGACTTATCAACAGCCAGGGAGCACTGGGCTTTGGTCGCATCAGGATGATGCATACCACGGCCGTAATCTTTGCTTTTGTCTGTAATGCGTTCTTTGCCGGCGCTTACTATTCTTTGCAGCGCTTGCTGAAAACAAGAATGTGGAGCGATGCGCTTTCATGGATTCATTTCTGGACATGGCAGCTGATGATCATCGCTTCCTTCATCACCTTCCTGATGGGTATCAACACATCCAAGGAATACGCCGAGCATGAATGGCCGATCGACATCCTGATTACTCTTTCCTGGGTTATCTTCGGGGTCAATATGTTCGGGACCATCGCTATACGCCGCGTGCGTCACCTGTATGTAGAACCAAATGGCAACATACAGG
>RDDY01000032.1 GCA_003852805.1 Chryseobacterium sp. | reverse complement strand
TTCAGGTTTGACGAAACCATTCAGCACTGTCAGAGCTTTGTACAGAATCTGATGGAGCAGATGGTTCCTGTCGTAAGTTTGATGTTCACAGTAAAACCGCTCTTTATGCACCAGATTCTCACGGATGTTTTTGGCGAACAGCAGTTTGCCTTTTAATACTGTTTGATTCGATTCCTTTTTCCGGTATTTCTTGATCAGTCCGCGGCGGACCAATTGATCGACCTCGTTTAGAAACAGTTCAAAATAAACATCGAGCACAGAGTTGTATCTTTTTCTGAGCTGAGTTTCTGATACCGTATCCACGGTGATATGTTTGCAAACGCGCAGCATATCCAGCAGTACAGCTTGCCATAGGGCTTTGTCAGCATTTTCGTTACGGTCGGCTTTCGGCAGAATCTCTATTGTCAGACCGCCGACTTGTAGAACGCCCACATAACTGCCGAAGCGGATGCCTTTATGGATAACGCTGAAGTATTTATTCTGATGCAGTTCGTTAAAACGGACCATCGCGTCGAAATGCTGCTTCCTGAAGTGGCCAGAATCGTCATACCGAAGCTTTTCGTACTCGAAAACCTGAATGAACTTCCCGGTGTCAGTTTTCATAGATGGAAATGAAAGCTTGTTCGTCCCAATCCTCGGCCGATGTAAAACGATAAACAGTTTTTTCTTCCATGAAGTCGTTATCGTAAGAAAAATTGCGGGCAAACTGCGCTACGGCTTCTTCGCGGTAAACAAATGCACCACCGAGCACCAGACCTATTTTACCGTAATCACCGTAAAAATATTCTTCCAATAAAGGAATCACTTTGTTTCTGAACACCTGTTTCAGTTGACCAAGGCTTTCAATACCGATGAAATATGAATGGCCGATCTGATGGTCTTTGTCGAGCAGCAGTTCAATACGCTGGTTGATTGCTCTGAGTAGTTGCTGCAGGTCTACATCATCGTAGGTTGAATCCTCCAGAACTTCCGGACTCGGTTGCATTTCGACAAAGGAAAAACGGCGGCGCAGAGCAGTGTCCAGCGCTTCGACACTACGGTCTGCCGTGTTCATGGTGCCGATGATGTCCACATTCAGCGGCACGCCGAATTCTCGTTTTGAATACGGCAGCTTCACTCTCAGCTCATTTGCAGCACCGATTCTTTTATCAGGTTCGATCAATGTTATCAGTTCACCAAAGATCTGCGAAACATTTCCTCGGTTGATTTCGTCCATGAAGATTGCGTAGCGGTTACCAGGATCATTCTGAGCCCTCAGACACAAGTCTTTGAACACACCGTTTTCAATGGTATAGCTGAGTTCGTTTTTGCCTTCGTCCATTACTGGTTTGATGCCCTCTATAAAATCCTCGTATGAAAAGGACTGATGGAAAGTGGTGAAGACGTAATGTCTAATTTCCTTTTTCGGTTTTGCCGAGAAATTGTTAACCGCTTCCACGAGGTCAAATAAATCCGGCGCCTGTTCCCGGAGTTCAGCTTCCAGCAGCATCCATTTTTTATCTTGCATTTTGTCGAAGATGAGCGGCGCCTGTCGTTGAGCGTATTGAACGGTTTTTGATTCCTGAACGGTATGAAACTGCAGATTGCTCCAGATCGTTGCCCTCACATTTTTGGATTCCGAAAGCTGTGCTTTCTTGGCTACCCAGCGGTTTTCGTAGATGTCTGCAACCTTGCTCGGCCCCATTTCCAACAACGCAATTGCAATCACCTGCCACCAGGTGAGCCCGCCAACCACCTCTTCAAAATACATCTCCGGCGTAACGCTCTGTTCTGAAATAGTGTACTGCGGGAAGTAATCATTCTTGAGCGCGTAGGTTTTGCCAGTACCCGGCGCGCCGTAGAGTATGAGGTTTTTGGGCTGTCTTCTCTTTGTGAGCGGAATCTGTTCGTTCAATTCCAAGTTTTCCAATCCAAACAGCTTTCTAAGTTTTGACAGATGCTCCTCACTCGCTTCGGTTAAGGTTTTTAGAACGATTGTATGGTCGGTCGGAAACCAGCTGCCTTTCCGCATCCAGTTTACCCTTCGACACTTTTGATAGGTTTCCCGGGAAGAATCGTAATAATAATCTGACGTAACGATGCCATATCCCAAATATTCTTTTCGCCCATTCTTGGCGAAGATGATGTCACCAATGGCTATTACATTTTTAAATTCCCAATTCGCCGTAGCGTCATTCTTCTTGGATCCGGTAGTATCGTGAATATCCTGCAGCTTTTCAACAATTTCCTCTTTCGAAGAGTATTGATCAAGATCGCCCAGTTCATCCCAGCCCAGCCCCATGATTCCGTTATCATAAAACTCGTCCCACAATCTTGCGTTTTCTCCCGGTGC
>RDDY01000016.1 GCA_003852805.1 Chryseobacterium sp. | reverse complement strand
GCTTAATCTGAATCATAGTAGGATTTAAGCGTTTTCCCGAAGTATAGTAAGGAAGCGAGATGTCCCACAGAGGCCCTTTTCCGCGGCGTCTGATTTCGGGATATAGTAATGCGGAAATAAGGCTTTGGCAGCTTCGTCCAAGGCACGAAAACCAAAGAAGCTAAGATGCCGGTTGCGCGTTTGCCCGCTGCCGACATCCGACAACCAAAGGCAAACTAAGCATGTAGAAGGCTTATGTATTGCCTGTTTGGACGAGGGTTCGAATCCCTCCAACTCCACTCCCGAAGAAGTAAACTTCAGTAAAACCCTTTAAAACGCGAGTTTTAGAGGGTTTTTTGTTTGGGCTAGAGATATTTAACGCTCTACACCGCCACACCGGCTAACCACTATTATCTCCGAAAACAATTGCAACAAAGTTGTGTCCGATGGCATAAGTTTAGCTTCGGCTTCTGATAAACAGATACCGCTTATGGCACCGTTTAAATCTGCCGGCCGTTACCGGATTACGGCTTTTGCAATTCTCGTCGGCGGCTTTATCAGTGCGCAGACGGATACAATCCATTCAGATCGCCCCGATCGAACACACGGAACGGGCACCCTTAAGAAGAAGAGTTTCCAGATCGAAAACGGTGTGACCTTCGGCTCAGAGGATCTAATGAACAATTTCATGCTGCGTCATGGTTTAACGGACAATACAGAGATCCGGCTGCTGATCGACGCTGGGAAAGAAGAAGGCGTTAAAGGCATCATGCCCATTACGCTCGGTCTTAAGCAGCGAATAGCCGAGGAAAACGGCCCATTGCCCGCCGTGGCATTTGTAGGAAGTCTGATGATTCAGCCGTTGGCGACAAAGGATTTTCGAGATACCGGTGTGGATTTTTATGCTGCGGTTGGCTTTCGACCACGAGTTGTCTGACAAATGGAGTTTCGGATATAACGTTGCCGCCGCCAATTTGTTCAAAGAACTGAAGCTTACAGGCGAATTCAGCTATGCGCCGGGCGGACGATGGTCGGGCTACGCCGAATATTTTTCCACCTATTCCAAACAACAGCCGGAACACAATGTAGATGTCGGAGTTTTTTATTTGATTAACCCTCGTTTACAGTTGGACCTTGCCGTCGGCCGTTCGATTTTCGACACGGAAACTCGCGCGTTCGGTACCTTCGGCATATCCTAATCCGTGCAAAGACCAATAATAAGTAAGATTGCGGTAGCGGAGATACACCGGCACTTTTTATGCAAGCGGTTGCTACGCACGTGATCGAGCCTTTTATTATTGGCTGTCTTTTAAATATTTTTGTGCTGTTTTTAAAGCTATGAAGAAAAGCATTTGGTTCTTGGCTCTGGTGATAATTTCTAACTACGCGTCGGCCCAAGCGTACAACTTCCGCGACTATGTGGAAACTTCTGACATCGACAACTTTTGGATTGCTTACGACAGTATCAAAAAATTGGAGAAACCGGCACAGAAAAAAGCAGTTTTCAAAAGTATTTATCTGGATCGAGCTTCAACAGGGCTGAAAAGCTTAGCCTTTGAAAGAGAGATGGCGGCCGACAGCTGGCTTTGGACCATCGAGACCTTTCCTGCTTTTTGGAACTCGGTTCGGCCCAATACGCAGAACCTGCATAAGGACTTCCGTAAACTGGAAAAAGTCTACCGCAATTTCCAAAAAATTTACAGCGGCTTCCGGCCGACAATCACCTATTACGTGATAGGAAACATGACCAACGGCGGCACGGTGATTAACGGCAAAGCCATCATCGGTGCAGAGCTGGCCGCTTCCAACAGAAAAACCAATGCCTCAGAACTGACAAGCAGCTACCGAGACCGGATGCGGCTGAACAAGGGTATCGTCTTTATCACCGCTCACGAACTGGTGCATACCCAACAAAACCTGCATAAGAAAAGAGCGTCTAACCTGCTGGGCATGGCACTGAAAGAAGGCTCGGCCGACTTTATTGCGGAACTGCTGACAGGCCGAAAAGTAGAAGCTCCTTACATGGCCTACGGCAGAAAGAATGAATGCGGGCTGTGGCAGCAATTTCAGGGTGAAATGCACGGATCGGATTACCGGAAATGGATTTCAAATTCAAGCAACTCCGACGGATTGCCGTCCGACTTGGGTTACTTCATCGGCTACGCCATTACTCGGCAATACTACCGCAAGGCACGAAATAAGGAAGAAGCGATCGCAGAGATACTGCGTTTGGACTTCAGCGACAGAAATGCTACCAACCGCTTTCTGGAAGGATCGGAATACAGACCCTGTCGTTAAAACCCGGTCAAACCGGATATACAGTTTTTCAACTCTTCATCATCATAATCATAACCAAG
>RDDY01000261.1 GCA_003852805.1 Chryseobacterium sp. | reverse complement strand
GTGGTAAAAGTGAAACGGCCGTTATTATCGGTGCGGGCCAGCACCCGGGAGTCGTCTGAGGTAAGAGTCGCGGCGGCCAGGGGGCTGCCGTCGCGCTGACTGAGCACGCGGCCGGTGAGCGTGTACTGCGCCGGCCCCAGGGCGAACAGCCCCAGAAAGACTAAAAGGAGTAATTTTTTCATAAACGGGGTAATTTTAAATTAACAGTAAACTGCGGTCTCTTGCCGCAAAAGGCTGGTTGGTAAAGAACTTATTATTCCGCATCGCGCATGACCAGCATGTCTATGCTGCGGGTGGCCTCGCGCAGCCCCAGGCCATAACGGGCTAGTTCCATTTGAAGTTTGGGCAGGGTGGATATATCACCCAGTTGCAGGTCCAGCGCGCCTGAGTAGCCGGTTTCGTTCAGGACGGGGCGTTTCAGAGCCGGCTGGCCATTGAGAAAGTTGACGAAAGCCGCCATGGGCGCATTTCTGACCGTTCCGCCCGAGGGCCGCAGGGTGAATTCCAGCGCCCCGCCGTTAGTTTTCAGCTTGTTGTCCGGCGCGGTGCGCACCAGAATATAGCAGGCTGCATTTCTTTTTTCCAGTGTCCCGTTGTAGGGTCCGGCAGCATTCAACGCCGTCAGCATGGCGGGATAAAGTCCGGCTGCTTTTTCAGGGGGCATTATAAAGTCCAGGGTATATAAATATTCCGGATTGCTGCGGCCATCCGCACCGAACCGATTATAAAAAAGACGGTCGTCTTTCAGTTCGCTAACCAACTGCCTGCTGTTAAAGGTTTCGCCACGCCGTTGCAAAATCTCACCTGCGATGGCCGTGTAGATTTCCGCCAGCGAGATATTATAGAACTGACGGCCGTATACTGTGCTGTCCAGACGGTGAAAGTGCGAACCGCTGCCAAGACCGCGGATCTTTCCCTGGCCGAAAAAGGTATAGGCATTCAGATTAAAAGCTTTTTCCAGCTCCAGGTTTTCGGAGAGCATCAGCGGCCGGTCACGGTTTAATTGTACGACCTGCTGCAGAACCTCTGTTTTTCCGGTGAGCACCTGTGCCAGGTTTCCGGCATTCACCTGTTCGCCGTCAGTGGTGGTCAGCAGCTTGCCGTCTTTAATCCAGACTATAAACGGGACGCCCTGATGCGGGAACATCTCCTTCAGCAGGGCATCGCCGCTCAGGCTCAGTACATTTTTAAAACGCTGACCGTTTTTGGTTGCAAAGAACTTTTCAAGTGTCGGCCGGTCCTGGGAACTTACCGCGACGATTTTGATCTTGTCGCCGAACTGCTGTTGCAGATCTTCCATCTTTGGAAAACCTTTCAGGCAGGCGCTGCACCACGTGGCCCAAAAATCCAGCAGGATCAGCTTATCGCGGTCTTTGTCGAGGGTGATGGTTTTGGAAGAGTGGTTCACCACCTGCAGGGGTGTGGTCCAGACGGCTTCGGGGATGGCGTCGCCGATTTTAAGGGCTCTCTGCTGCGCGGGGATTTTAAGGCACAGCAAAGGAGTGAAAATCAGGGCAAGGAGCGCCCTGCAAAAGCTATTTTTCATACTTTTGTGATGGGTTTTTAGTTATCAGTTAATTGAATCCGTTGCTCTTTCCCGCGGTCGGCAAAACTTGAGGGAGAGGGCTTTTTTTATGTACTGATGTAAAGTGTACTAATGTAGATGTACCCTGTATAAAGTACACAGTACAAGGTTCACGGTTTTATGTATTATGTACTCTGCGCTTCGTGCAACACATCGTACACGCTACAAGGTACACCATACACCGTACACTGTACGCACTACAAGGTACACGGTACACGGTACGCCTAAGAAGAATCACAATTCATAACGGTTCTGTTTTTTCAGTGTTCCGGCAGCGGGGGCTGCAAGTGAGCATTAGGTCACCTGCAGCCGTTGCCGGCGACAAAATGTTAATATGAAGAAAAAATGTCACAGGGGCATTGCTGCCACAGCAGCCGGGCTGCCGTTACCGTCAGGCGATACGGTTTGCTTAGTAGGAGAGAAACTGCCGAAACACAAAAACGGCGTGAGACCCTGCAATATCCGAACAGAGGTACTGGCATACCCGGAAACAGATAAGAGGGCCCACGCCTAAGCCGTGAGCCGCTTACTTATCATCTCGTTTCCTCTTGAAAAGTGCCAGTTTTCTGTCCGAGACTCTAAGCAATAGCTTGTATTAATATACGAAGTATCGCAAAATTACATCTTTGATGTAATTGTTATGGCAAATATAACATTAATTTTCGACAATTCGGATTTGAGTCCGAATTATATTGCATTTTAACACTTTTATTTGCTGATATGAGAGCGGCAAATAGAAAGATCGTAGAATTCATCA
>RDDY01000220.1 GCA_003852805.1 Chryseobacterium sp. | reverse complement strand
CTGGCTCAACAAGGCTATATCATCGTTTGTGTAGACGGACGCGGAACGGGCTACAAAGGTGCAGCCTTCAAAAAGATGACACAGCTGCAATTGGGCAAATACGAGGTGCAAGACCAAACGGCCGTGGCGCAAAAATTAGGTAAAGAATCTTATGTTGATCCGGCGCGTATCGGCATCTGGGGTTGGAGCTACGGAGGTTTTATGTCTTCCAACAGTTTGTTCCAATCCCCCGATACATTCAAAATGGCAATTGCCGTGGCGCCTGTTACCAGCTGGAGATTTTATGACAGCATCTATACTGAGCGCTACATGAAAACGCCGCAGGAAAATCCAAGCGGCTATGACGACAATTCGCCGCTGACGCATGTGAATAAAATGAAAGGCAGACTATTGCTGGTACACGGATCGGCCGACGACAACGTGCACGTGCAAAACGCAATGCGCTTGGTAGAAAATCTGGTACAAGCAAACAAAGATTTCGACTGGAGAATCTACCCCGACAAAGACCACGGCATCTACGGCGGAAACACGCGCCTGCATCTGTATAGATTGATGACCAACTATATCAAAGACAACCTCTAACAAAACAAAAACTAATACAAACTATGAGTCAGGAAAAAGATCCACAGTTGGTGGAACACCTCGCCCGACAGGGCGTGGATGACAAGATGGTGATCGGCCACCCTGCCGGCTTGCTCATCTTGTTTTTTACAGAGATGTGGGAGCGCTTCAGCTACTACGGTATGCGCGCACTCCTCACCTTGTTCTTGGTGAGCAGCATTGCCAGCGGCGGATGGGAATGGACCCGCGCCGAAGCCATGAGCCTGTACGGCTGGTACACGGGTTTTGTATATCTAACCCCGATTGTGGGTGGTATCATTGCCGATAAAATTACCGGCTTCCGCAAGGCTATTTTGCTCGGTGCCCTATTGATGACCTTGGGTCACGCGTCGATGGCGTTGGAGGTTTTCAATAACAATTTCTTCTTCATCGGGCTCGGGCTTCTGATCTTGGGTAACGGTTTATTCAAACCGAATATCTCCTCGATGGTGGGACAACTTTACCCGGACAACAGTGCAAAAAAAGACGCGGGCTACACCATTTTCTACATGGGCATCAACGCGGGAGCTTTCCTGGGGATGCTGCTGTGCGGCTACATCGGTGAAAAGGTGGGCTGGCATTACGGCTTCGGTCTGGCCGGTATCTTTATGTTCTTCGGGATGTTGCAGTTCTTTTTTGCGAGAAGATATTTCGGCAGAATCGGTATCGACCCGAAACTTTTGGCTACGCAATACGACGACGACAATGTGGTGGAAGCCAAGACCAGAGAAATAGAAGAAGAGCAGGACAAAGAAGTTTCACCCAAAGTGGTACGTGACCGTCTGATCGTAATCAGCGTACTGATTTTCTTCAGTATTTTCTTCTGGTTGGCCTTTGAACAAGCGGGCGGATCCATGAGCATCTTTGCAAAGGACTACACCCAGCGCGTTTTGGTAGGCAACGCCGCCACTACCTTTAAATGGGTAGACGCCATTCTGACGCTGTTCCCGCTCGTGATTGTTTCCGTGGTGTTGTTCGGCCTTGCGAAGCAGTTGATACGCATTTATCCGCTGACCATTATTTTTACGCTTCTCAGTTTCCTGATCATTTGGGTGCTGGGTCTGTGGAAAATCCAGAAAGAGTTCACCGCTTTGGAGACCGAGGTGGTTGCTTCTTGGTTCCAAATTCTTAACTCTTTCTTCATCATCAGCTTGGCCACGGTATTCAGTAAGATCTGGGAAAAAGTTTGGAATCCTTCCGGCCCGGTCAAATTTGCGCTCGGTCTGTTCCTGCTGGGCATCGGCTTCGTCATTTTGGCTTATGGAAGTAAAGACATTCCGCAGGGCGCTGCCACGGCATCGGTGAGCATGATCTGGCTGATTCTGGCTTACTTCTTCCACACAACGGGCGAGCTTTGTTTGTCGCCTGTCGGCCTGTCCTACGTGAGCAAGCTGTCGCCGAAGAAATTCTTGGGACTGATCTTCGGTCTGTGGTTTGCCTCTTCGGCCATTGCCAATATTGTCGGTTCACAGATCGGTGGTCTTATCGATAAGATCAGTGCAGAGTATTCCATGTCGGTATTCTTCATGATCTTTGCGGTACTGCCGGCCATTGCAGGCGTAGTCTTGCTGACTTTCTCTTCCAAGTTGAAGAAAATGATGCACGGCATTCATTAATGGATGACCCGATAATTACCGACCGATGAGTCGACGGTGACCAAGTTTCCTTCACTTCTGCTTCAAAATTTTTGGACAGAATGAGCTGAAGAAGACTTGGTCACTTTTTTTTCTGCTATTTTTGACGTCAATAACAACAAACTTTTATT
>RDDY01000373.1 GCA_003852805.1 Chryseobacterium sp. | reverse complement strand
ACCATTCGATCTTTATTCAGGTAATCTGTCTCCGCCGGATAGAAATTGGAAATCATGACGATGGGCGAAAACTGCTCTTCACTTTTATGCTTCACATCCAGGCTAAAGATCGAATGGTACTCCATTAGGCGCGCGGGTCGGGGTCGGTCACCGGCAAATTTAAAGGTCTCGCTCTGACGCGCGTTGCTAAATACATAACCCAGCAAGTTTTTATCTTTTTCCGCAAAAGCTGAGCGCGATGATACATAAAGCGTTTCATCTACGCCGGCGTCAAATTTACGGCTAAAGGCTGTCGTGTCTTGGCGGAGCTTCCTTATATTGGCAAGATTCGGCAATTTGATAATAGCGTCCATCACTATATCTGCTACCTTTTTCCTGTCGTGATTTTTGCTTTCCATGATGAATGACCGGTATTGCCTGATATTTTGGGTCCGGAACCTGTTCGTCTTTCTGTCGAAAATCACATCAGCAATGCCGTCGACGAAAATGCTGAATTCGCCGTTGTTCGTGATATAACTGCTAAAGTAACCCGAAATCACCAGGAAATGTTTCTCAGAGGCTTTTAGACTCACCTCAGCGATTGGGATTTCTTTGAGCGGCTGTACCTCAAAGATATTGTTCTTCACATTTTTGAGCCAAAGCGTGTCGGTAGCAATTGCCGGATGGTTCAGCAGGTAAAAGTCCGCGGAAGTGGAAAGTGGCTTATCTGTTTTACCATCGTCATCGGTAACCGCCACGTAGTTCCCCTGATGATCCAGAATGATAAGATTGGCCACCGGCATTTTTGTTTCGGCATTCAGGACTTTTATATTCTGTGCTCGGCCGAAAGTGGACAATATTATGAAAGCAAATAAATAAATGTTTTTCATATTGGTTGAATTACAACGTGCGTTTCGGGGCTTTGCGATGGTGGGGCAATCGAAGCGCAACTCTTCAATTTTGCACAAAAGTTGAACCGAAGAACTACCGTTGAACTTTGCAGTTTCGCCCCACTATTGCAAAACCCTTGTTAGCTGCAGCAGCTTTATTCACTTTTATTGGCTTTAAAAAAATCAGTTATTTCTTCGCCGATATAAGTTTGTTCAATTATTCCATCATAATTGATTACATATAAGACTGGAAAAACAGAAATTTTATAACTGTTTTCAATATCTTTTCTGTCTGCAATAATTGGAAATTTGTTAGCTTTATTTTTAAAGTATTTCTGAACTATTTCTTTTGAATCTGTGGTGAAAAAATTAATAAGATTGAGTTTGTTTGATAATTTAAAATCTGAACTATACATAAAATCAGAAACATCTTTTGATGCTCCGCAACCTGTTGAAGAAAAAAGCAATAAAGTTTTATTTCCGACAAAGTTTTTTTCGGAGAATTCTCTATTTTCGAAATCAATAGCTACAAAATCTGGAGCTTTCGCTCCTTTTTCTAACGGATTTATGTCGATTTTCTCAAAATATTTTAGAGCGTAATTTTTTGGTAATGAATAATTAAAATCTATTTCATTTTTTGAAAAACGATAGTCCGAAAATTCATAAGTCACAGTTTGTCCAAGTTTATCATCCACAAAACTTTTTCTTTCAAATTTCGACACTAAATTTTTTTGAGAAATATAGATGTTATATTCTACTTTGATTGTTTTTTCTTGATATTTTCTTGTGCTTTCAATGTAAGAGAAATGCGAAAATTTTTCTTTGTTAATAAGAACTTCATCTACAAAATTCCAATTTAAATTGAGAAGGAAAATCGGACCATATTGAACAAGGTGAGAATTTTGAATTTGTTCAGTTTGATTTTTAATTTCCTCAAACTGGTATTCTGTCTTTTCATTATTTTTTATTCTTTTGTATTCTCCATTTTTGAAAATTTCTTCATCATTTCCTGTTTTACTGAAAAAATCAAAATTTTTGCTTTTGTAATTATTTACAATATAAAAAGTGGTGAATTTATTTATTTCATCAGTTTCGGGGATGGGATAATATGCTGTAGTATTGAAACTTAATGAATTGTGACTATTAATTTTTTTTCTTATTTTTTCTTCAACTTATTTATCTGCAAGCAATTTTAGTTTGGAGAAAGCAAGAAAAAAAATTAATAGTCACAATTCATTATAGTGTTGTTTTACGTGGTTTTTTTTGCTGTTGCAGCTAACGGTTCGAGGCTTTGCGAAGGAGCGGATTAGAAAGACTAAACTTTCAATTTAGCACAGACGTAGCAAAACCATTTTTTCTATTTGCTAATTTACATTTTAAAAGCAAATAAAAAATGGTTTTGCGGATTAAATGCACTAACCTTGAATTAACCACTTAACCCGCTCTTTTGCAAAACCTTTGTTATAGCCAGTAGCTATTATGCGATTATCTTTTTTATTCTTGT
>RDDY01000311.1 GCA_003852805.1 Chryseobacterium sp. | reverse complement strand
AAAAAACAGAGTTGCTGTATGCGGTAAAGTTTTGCGGAATCTGCACTTGATAGCGCTCTACGGACAGTGTATCGGACGTTGCAGGAATCGCTATATTCTCGGTTTCCTCTTTGTCGCCGGTGTACATCATATTCATACGTGCCACAGACACTCCGAAGTAAACAGCCAAACCCAGCCACACCAGGATCAATCCTCCGACTATATAACCTGTGTTTTTCAACTTGGTTTTCGGGGACAGAAGCCGGATACCCAGCAGCGTGAAGATTACGCCCGGAATCAGCAGCGTCAGAAGCATCAGCGTGGTGAAAACCGTGCCGTTGTAATCGGTGCCCAGATAGAAGTTGAAGTCTCCCATAGGGATCATATTCGGATTGCTGAACAAACCGAAGATCACCAGAACGCCGACCAGCGCTGCCAGAGCCATCAGAGCGAAGAAGACACCAAGAATATAGCGCAACACATTCAGTGCACTGTTGCCCGCGCGTGAAAGGTCGCCTTTGTTGTTTTGGTAAAGCCGTCCGACGCGTTCCGATGAATCATTCGCGAATTTCAATACCGAACTGCTTTGGTCTTTCAGCGTATCAAAGTTGATGGGCTTTCCCTGCATTTTCAGATAATCGGATGCTGTGGTGGCTTTGGGCAAAGCAATCCACAATACGATATACAGAACCACCAAGCTGAATGATGAGCCGGGCGCAATCCACAAGAAGATGAACAGACCCACCCACAACAGGCGCATCGTCCCGACACTCATCCCGAAGTATGCGGCAAGACCTGCGCAGACACCGGCAATCTTGGCATGAGCCGGATCGCGAAATAGTTGACGCGTACGGTTGTCGCCGGCGGGTTTCTCAGCCGTCATGGTTTCAGAATAATAAGCGTTTTCCTCAGCGTCTATTTGCTCCGGAGTACCGATCTGTGCAATGACCTGTTCTACATCTTCCACATTGATCACTTCTCTCTTATTCAGAAGTTCTTTGAAGATTTCCACCATGCGAATCTCTATGTCGTGCATCACTTCATCTGCCTCGACCGGATCAAGCGTCCTGCGCAGGGCGGCGAGATAGTCGGCGAGTTTAATGTAGGCGTGCTCATCAATTACAAAAGAGAAGCCCGCTAAGCCTATGGTTAATGTCTTGTTCATGATTGTTCGCTTTGGGTGATTTGGTTAACAGAGTGGGTCAGAGAGTTCCAGGTGGTTTGCAGTTCATTCAAAAAGGTCAACCCCTTGTCGGTAATGCTGTAATACTTTCGTGGCGGTCCGCCGGTAGATTCTTCCCAGCGATAATTGAGGAATTCGCCGTTTTTCAGTCGCGTCAGTAGCGGGTAGAGGGTGCCTTCCACCACATCCAGTTGTCCTTTCTTCAGTTCATCGATCAGGTCGGAGACATACATCTCGCGCCGATTGATGAGGCTCAGAATACAGAACTCCAAGATGCCTTTCCGCATTTGTGCTTTGGTGTTTTCAATATTCATCTTGTTGCTGTTTTTAGATTGCTTGCGATAAAATAAGTCCGTCGCAATTTTCTTTTACAAAGATATATAATTTATATGGTAGTATGCAATACAAAGTAGTGTAAAATTTACAACTAAATATGTAACCCATTGATATACAACGACAATAAGTTATTGATGACAACAGTTGCCCCAAAAGTAATGGAATAATCAAATTGTCAAACCTATATTTACTTGGGAGTCAGCACGTTTCTAATAAGAAAACAGTTTGGAAAGTCATTTGCATGTTCTTTGTCACAAAATTCAATACAATGGAAAGAGGAAAGGAAATTCATGAAACAACGGTGGGCCGCGAGACCACGACCGGCACCATCACCAATACGAGTAAGGAGAAAGATTACCAACGCTACGTAAACAAAGAGCCGATTCCGGGCGAGCAAGCGGCCGAAGCATCCAACGCTACCGCCGATGCGGCACGCGCCGTACAAGAAAACGGCGGCAGTGATCTGCGTCCGCCGGCAGATGAGGATAAGAGTTGAAAAGAGAAGCCACCGTTGTCGGTGGCTTTATTTAAGAGTTGAAAAGAGAAGCCACCGTTGTCGGTGGCTTTATTTTTACCAATTGAGCAGTTCTTCAATTTTCGTCGACAACTTATCTGCGTTAGGCAGCATGGCTTTTTCCGAGATAAAGTTTATGGGCACCGCCGGCACGTTCAGAGCGCCTATTGCTTCTACCGGCGCGTCCAGCCATTTGAAGCATTCTTTTGAAATGCGTCCCGCCAAGGCTTCGGCAAAGGAATTCCGAATCTGCTCCTCTGTCAAAACAATGCAGCGGCTGTGTTTTTTAACAGTCTCAAATATTAGTTCCTCGTCCAACGGATACAGCGTACGGATATCGATGATTTCTACTCGACCGTCGAAACTCTTGGCTG
>RDDY01000360.1 GCA_003852805.1 Chryseobacterium sp. | reverse complement strand
GCCGTTCATGAACGGCAAGGCACTTATACCAAGGCCTCTTTCAATGGTCACGTCTGTTTGGTGGCCAATCCCGATATCGATCTCCGATTGTTTATGAACGCTTGGCTCTTGACTCTTGGCTCTTGGCTCTTGGCTCTTGGCTCTTGACTCTTAGCTCTTGGCTCTCCTTAGATGCTTCCTCCGTCAGCATGACAAACACTGCCTTCGTGCTCTCTGTGCAACCTTCGTGCTCTCTGTGGTTAAACCACGGGGAATCAGGAAACGAGAGACTAGACATCAGAGATTACAGGATGACAAAAATGCAGCTTCCCAAAGACTTAAATCTCTAAATATCCTTAACGGTTTAGCATTTTTTTACCATTAAGGCAGTTAAGAAAATTAAGGTTAGCCGCCATAATGCTATTATCATGACGTTGCAGCTCAATACTGCATAGATGCTCCATAGATACTCCATGGATACTCCATAGATAGTCCATAGATAGTCCATGGATAGTCCATGAAATGCACGCAAAGAAATTAACGGTTTACCGGCGCTCTAAAATCGCAAGATTGCCTTTTGTACACTCCAGCAGCATTTTAAAAATCAAGAGTCGAGAATCAAGAATGAAGAGTGTAGAAGTTGGCGGTTGGTCGATCGCAAATCGCCAGTACATGAATACATTTTACAATGTACATTGTAAAAAATACAAGGTACACCGTTCACAAGCTACGCCGTCACCGCCGTAAGCACTTCGGCTATTCGGCTGCGATCTTCATCGGTCAGCGACGAACCCGACGGCAGACAGAGTCCCGAATCAAACAAGCTTTCCGCCACGTTCCCGCCGTAATACGGACTGTCGGCGAAAACGGGTTGCAGATGCATAGGTTTCCACAACGGCCGCGACTCGATGTTTTCTTCCAGGAACCGCAGGCGCAGTTGCTCTCTGTCAAAGCCGGCACGCTCTGCGTCGATGGTCACGGCGGAGAGCCAATGGTTGGAGAAGAAATCTGCAGACGGCTCTTCGAGCAATGCGACGCCCGACATATCCTTAAATATCTCTTTATAAAAAGCGTGATTGGCGCGGCGCTGCTCTACGCGGAGATCCAACACTTCCATTTGGCCGCGGCCGATGCCGGCCACAATATTGCTCATACGGTAATTGAAGCCTATGGAACTGTGCTGATAGTGAGGCGCTTCGTCCCGAGCCTGCGTCGCCAGAAAAACCGCTCGTTGCTTTTGTTCTGCCGTTTTACAAACCAAGGCGCCGCCGCCCGATGTGGTGATGATCTTATTGCCGTTGAAACTCAGGATGCCAAAATCTCCCAAGGTTCCGCACCTGCGTCCTTTGTAAGTACTGCCCAATGCTTCTGCGGCGTCCTCCACTACAGGGACTTCATACCGAGCGGCCACCTCCAAAATCTCATCCATCTTGGCCGGCATGCCGTACAGGTGGACAACGGTAATGGCTTTCGGCTTCTTGCCTTTTGACACGCGGTCTTTTATTGCTTCTTCCAAAGCCTGCGGACACATATTCCAGGTCTCGGCTTCACTGTCTACAAAGACCGGTCGGGCACCCAAATAGGTTATAGGATTAGCGGAGGCCGAAAACGTGAAGCTTTGGCAAATGACTTCGTCGCCGTGGGATACGCCCAGCATAATGAGCGCCAAGTGCAGGGCTGCCGTACCGGCGCTCAGTGCGGCGACATGAACATCGGCGTTTAAATATTTTTCCAGATCCTGCTCAAATCCCGAAACGTTCGGTCCCAAAGGAGCGACCCAGTTTTCATCGAATGCTTGATGGATGTAGTTCAGTTCGTTGCCGCCCATGTGGGGAGAAGAAAGCCAAATCTTCGGTTTGCTCATCGTCGTGCTGTTTATGTGTAGTGTATCGAGCAGTATTACTGCCTGCATTTAGCGTTCGCAAAGATACAATAAATGGCGTTTCGACATTGAAATCAAAGCGATAAACGCTATCCAAGAAAGGTCTTCAGCATAATCCGAAGATCACCGAAAAAGGTACGCGTATCGTGATAAAGCAGGTTCATGCGTACTTTGTCGGGGAACAGAACCTTGTCATTGTATTCTTGCGGTGACGGATGGTCTGCAAGAAGACGTTCTTCATCGCGGTATTTTATGGCTGCCTCACTCGTGATCCCCGGGCGCAGATTCAGCAGTCTGCGATCGGCGCCTTGCAAACGGTCGTAGTAACCCGGAATATCGGGACGCGGACCGACAAAACTCATGCTGCCGTTAAGGACGTTCCAAAGTTGCGGCAGTTCATCGAGTTTGCTGCGGCGCAGGAACCTGCCTACCCTCGAGATACAACGCGTTTGCGGATGGACGGTCTGCAACTTGTAAATGGTGAACAGATGACCGTAACGCCCTACCCGCCTCTGCCTGAAAATGGCCGCACCTGT
>RDDY01000200.1 GCA_003852805.1 Chryseobacterium sp. | reverse complement strand
CCAGAAAGAAGGAGGTTTTCGATAAAGTGAAAGCAGCTGAGCGCGCCAAAGTAGCACCTGCAGTTGCGCGTGTGGCAGGCATTTATAACGATCCGTGGTTCGGCGATGTGGAGATCATTCAGCAGGGAAAAAATATGCGCTTTATTTCAAAAACATCGCCGAGGCTGAAAGGTGATCTGTTGCCGTACTCCGACAACACTTTTGTGGTCAAGTGGGATGACAGGAGTTATGACGCAGATTCCTTTGTCATCTTCAGTTTCGATGAAAACGGCAAAGCAGAAAGCATCCAAATGAAGCACATCTCCAGCGTGACCGACTTCAGTTTTGATTTTAGCGATCTGGATTTAAAGAGAAAAAAATAATTGTCAATCAGCTGTCGGCGTCATGTCGGCAGCTTTTTATTTTAAGATTATGGTAGGAATTATCATGGGCAGCCAAAGTGATCTGCCCGTTATGCAGCAGGCGGCAGACCTCCTCGCGCAGTTGGAAATCCCATACGAACTGACGGTAGTGTCAGCGCACCGCACGCCCGAGCGCATGTTCGACTATGCCAAAACAGCGTATGAGCGCGGTCTGAAAGTCATCATTGCCGGTGCAGGCGGTGCGGCACATTTGCCCGGAATGGTGGCGAGTTGTACGACTTTGCCGGTCATCGGCGTGCCGATCCTGAGCAGTAACTCAATCGATGGTTGGGATTCTGTTTTGTCGATTTTGCAGATGCCGTCCGGTATTCCGGTGGCAACGGTAGCTTTGAATGGTGCCACAAACGCCGGTATCTTAGCAGCGAAGATTCTGGCAGCATCCGACGAAGAACTCACGGCAAAGCTCGAAATCTATCAATTGTCACTAAAAGAAAAAGTGCTGAACTCTGTCGACGAGCTGACCGAACGCTTCCCGAATTCTTTCGATAAAAAGTAATTATTTGCCGTAAAGATATCGGATGGCTGCTGGAAACTCGCGGTTCCAGTATTTCTCGGAATGCGTGCCGTCGGCGTCTGTTTTGAAGAGCAGACCAACCTTATGATTGCGCAGCACATCTGCGATTTGCTTGGCATCGTCCACCATTTCGGCAGATTCCTTTTCGCCGGCAATCATGTAAATCTTTGTTCCACGGAAATGCGCGCCGGTTAATTGCTGTTTTACCTGTGGCAAAGCAAACCAAAAAGCCGGACTAAAGACCAATACTTTTGAAAACACAGTCGGGTATTTTGCGGCTGCGTACAGTGAAATCAGTCCACCCATCGAACTGCCGCCAATGCCTGTATCGTTCGCCTTTGTGCGGTAGTTTTTGTCGATAAACGGCTTCAGTGTTTCGACGATGAACTCTGTATAAGCGCCACCTTCGCCGCCACCGTATTTTTCATTTTTCCACGGCGACAGTTCATCCTGTCGTTTCTTCTCACCATGGTCGATGCCGACCACAATCAACTGTGGGCCACCGTTTTTTGCCAATTCATTTAGGTTTTCGTCCACCTGCCATTCGCCCACAAAAGAAGTGGCGTCGTCAAAGAGATTTTGCCCGTCGTGCATGTAAAGCACCGGATATTTCTTCCGCGTTTTCCCGTAATCGGGCGGCAGGTAAATCAGGACACGGCGGTAGCGTTGCAGCTGCGGCATATAAAACGAGTCGCTGACAATGTGGACATTCGCGCTTCGGGTTGAAGCTTTTGCATCGGCAACATTTGGAGTATCCTGAGCAAAGAATAAGTTAGCACAGGTAAGAGACAGGAATAGAAACCAAGCTTTCATTCCACGAATGTAATAAAAGGACGGTAAGCTTTTGTTTTTGATTCCGTAAATTTGAAAGAACAAAAGTTAACCTATGACAACAAAATACGAGCAAATTCCGAACTCACTGTTTATTAAAAACCGCAAGAAATTTACTGAGGTTATGAAGCCAAAGTCGCTTGCGGTTTTCAATTCCAACGATATTTACCCGATCAGCGCCGACAGCACAATGCCGTTTGAACAGCACCGTGACATCTTTTATCTGTCCGGTGTAGACCAGGAAGAGAGCATTCTCGTATTATTTCCCGACGCTTATGAGGAAAAGCATCGTGAAATCCTGTTCCTGCGCGAGACCAATGAACATATCGCGGTTTGGGAGGGCGAGAAACTGACGAAAGAAGCAGCTTATGAGGTGTCGGGAATCAAAACCGTGTACTGGTTGAGCGAGTTCGACAAGATTTTTTACTCGTTGATGAGCGAGGCGGAGAATGTTTATCTGAATAAGAACGAGCATTATCGCGCTGCGGTTGAAACGCAAACCCGCGAGGACCGATTCATCAAGAAGATTCAGCGTCAATATCCGATGCACAATTACCTGCGCAGCAATCCGATCTTGCAAAGACTGCGCAGCATCAAAGAACCCGAAGAATTAGAACTGATTCAGAAAGCCT
>RDDY01000015.1 GCA_003852805.1 Chryseobacterium sp. | reverse complement strand
TTCTTTTTTCTCGGTCAGTGTAGACTCGTGCTTTTTAATTTTACCGTTCAAAAAATCGTCTACGGAAGTCAATCCCAAAAGACCTCGGAACACCGTTTTATTGTCTTTGATCTGGGCGTACAGGTAGTAGCAAGTGTCGTCTTGCACCAGTTTTTTGGTCTGCACCATTTCCTCGAAGTTCGTACGCACCTTCCGCAGATTGCGGTCTACGTCCTTGGCTTTGCTGCAGATATAGGGCTTTACCATCTGCATATAGGAAGAATCTACCGTTGCACGACGCAGCCGTTCGGTTTCTGAAAACTGTTCGACATTGGGCGTCGGGAAAATCTCTAAAATTTCTGTGACGGGTCTTATGCCACGAAAAGGTTTAAAAACCGGCATATATCTCTAAGATTGTAAAGTTAGAATTTGCTCCACCAACTCGGTCCATACGCGTTCTTGCGCTTCAACGGTACTGCCGGCTATATGCGGGCTCAGCGACAGCGCGGTATTCATCAGCAATGCGAGTTCGGGTTTGGGCTCACTTTCAAAGACATCCAATGCGGCGCCTGCCACTTTTTTATTGTCGATAGCGTTTAGTAGTGCCACCTCGTTAAGCACACCGCCGCGCGCAGTGTTCACCACAAACACGCCGTTCTTCATTTGGTCAAACTCGGCTTCGTCCAGCAGATAACCGTCGGTTTTGGGTGTGTTGATGCTCAGGAAATCTGCATTTTTCAGAACGCTTTCCAAGGGTTCAGAAGTGATGTCGAATGAAATTTCTCTGCCGTCGAAGAAAGATAATCTTATACTTTCCGTACGCTCGGTGCGCGCAAACATTCGAACTTTCATTCCCAAGGAAATGCCGATACTTGCCACCTCCATACCGATGCGTCCCATGCCGATAACGCCTAGGGTTTTGCCTTTCAGCTCGACGGATTTGGAAAAACTTTTTTTAAGCGTGTTGAATTTCGTCTCGCCTTCCAGCGGCATCAGTCGGTTGGATTCGTGCAGATTTCTCGCAAGTGCGAAGAAGTGTGCAAAAACCATCTCGGCAACGGAGCGGGTTGAGGCGGCCGGAGTGTTTATTACGTGCAATCCTTTTGCCCGCGCATGATCCACCGCAATGTTGTCCATGCCCACACCGCCGCGCCCGATAATCTTCAGGGTTGGGCAACTGTCGATGAGTTCTGCGGGAACCTGAGTGGCCGAGCGTACCAACAAAGCGCCTATGCCGTTTTCATTGATGAAGTTGACCAATTGCTCCTGCGCAACCTGATGTTCCACCAACTCAAAACCTGCTTTTCTAAGCAGTTCTTTGCCTGAATCGGAGATGCCGTCGTTCGCTAATACTTTCATTCTTTGTGTTTTTTGAAAAGAGATTTATTGCCGAATCAATCGATCGATTTCATAACGTCTACCAACAGCTGCACGCTTTCTATGGGCATTGCATTGTAGATGCTGGCTCTGTAACCGCCGATGGTGCGATGGCCGTTCAAGCCGCTGATGCCGGCCTCCTTCCAAGCATTGTCGAAGCGTTCTTTCTTGCTTTCGTCGGTCAACAGGAACGATACGTTCATGAGTGAACGGTCTTCTTTTTTGGCAAAGCCTTCGAAGTTCGGGTTCCGATCAATTTCATCGTAAAGCAGTTTTGCTTTCGCTTTGTTCTGTTTTTCAACTGCTGCAATTCCGCCGTTTTTTTCAAGATACTGAAGCGTGAGCAAAGACGTGTATACCGAAAAAACAGGAGGGGTGTTGAACATCGACTCCTTCTTGATGTGCAGTTGATAATCCAGGTAAGACGGAATGTCGCGATTTGTTTTGCCAAGGATATCTTTTTTTACAACCACCAAAGTAGCGCCTGCAGGCCCCATATTCTTCTGCGCGCCGGCGTAGATCAGGTCAAACCGCGAATAGTCGCGCTCTTCACTGAAGATGTCCGATGACATATCACAAACCATAGGGACATCGACTTTCGGGAACTCGTGCATTTGCGTACCGTAGATGGTGTTGTTGCTGGTACAGTGAAAATAATCGTACGACGGATCTACCGTATAACCCTTCGGAATGAAACTGTAGTTTTCTTCCTTAGAAGATCCCACAATATCTACCGTACCAAATCGCTTGGCTTCTTTTATGGCACCGGCCGCCCATACGCCCGTATCTAAGTAAGCGGCTTTTCCGCCCTCCTTTTTCATCAGATTGAACGGAAGCATGACAAACTGCAAACTGGCGCCTCCTTGTAGGAAGAGGACCTCGTAATCGTCGTTCAGGTTCATCAACCGCTTGACAATTGCGCGGGCTTCATCCATCACGGCGACAAAATCCTTGCTGCGGTGTGAGATTTCCAACAGGGACAATCCCATGCCGTTAAAATCGAGGACGGCGTCTGCGGCCTGACGGAAAACCTCTTGGGGCAAAATGCTGGGGCCTGCACTGAAGTTGTGTTTTCTTTGCTGTTCAATCATAGATCAATAAATATGGCGGTAATGAAAAGCCGTTCGCGGAGACGCGAACGGACATTGAGTTTTATTCTTGATGTAAAAAAGCCTTCTTTGCCAGAAGCTCTTGCTCACTTTCCACATGGTCTTCATCGGGTACGCAACAATCTACGGGGCATACCGCAGCGCATTGCGGCTCCTCATGAAAACCTTTACATTCTGTACATTTATCAGATACGATGAAGTAGATGTCATCACTCACGGGATTGTGCGGTGCGTCTGCGTCTGTGGTCAGGCCGCTCTTCAGCGTTACCATTCCTTTCAATGATGTTCCGTCACTGGCCTTCCAGTCTACGGCTCCTTCATAAATTGCAGTGTTCGGACATTCTGGCTCGCACGCTCCACAGTTGATGCATTCATCCGTTATCTTAATAGCCATTGCCTTATTTTTCTTTAAATTTGCACAAAGGTACAAATATTTCTGCTTAATGCTGAACGAGCAAACCAAATCCGACGCACTGGTAAAGGTGGGACTTTTTTTGAAGGAGTTCCTCGCCGCCGATTCTGACCATATGTCCGAAAAGCAGCAACAGTTCGCTGCTGTTCTGCACCGGGCAGAACTTGAGAATCCGTGGTTTACACCGGGAAATACGCGTAATGCACTGAAGACGTGGGCGGAGAATCTGACTGCGGAAAAATTAGATAATTGGCTGCAAAATTATCGATTCGCTAAGACGCCGAAAACAGTGGGGCTTATCTTGGCCGGCAATCTGCCGCTCGTGGGCTTACATGACGTTATTGCTGTTTTGTTGAGCGGTAACCGGGCGCAGATCAAATTATCGTCTAAAGATAAAGTGATTCTGCCGTTCTTGTTGAAGCTGTGGGAAGAAGAACTGGGCCGACCGTTGGAGTATACCTTGGTGGACAGATTGCAAAATTTCGATGCGGTTATCGCCACAGGAAGTAACAACACAGCGCGTTATTTGGAATACTATTTCCGCGAGAAACCGAGCATCATACGTAAAAACCGTACCTCTGTCGCGGTGTTGACAGGAAAGGAAACGGATGAGCAGTTGCAACGTTTGGCGACCGATATTTTCCGATATTTTGGTCTCGGTTGCCGGAATGTAACCCGACTTTTTATTCCCAAGAATTTCAAACTCGATCGCTTGTTCATGAATTTCACGTCGTATTCGGATGTGATAAACCATCATAAATACGCGAACAATTACGACTACAATCGTGCGGTTTTTCTCTTAAACCAAGATCTTTTTTGGGACAATAATTTTGTCCTGTTACGCGAAAGTAACGATCTGTTCGGTCCGCTGGCGGTCATCAACTTCAGCCGATACGATAGTATGGAAGAAGTCAATACTTTCATTGCCGAGCATTCGGATCAAATACAATGCGTGGTGGCAGGCGAGGAGGTGTTTCCCGACGCGGTGCCGTTCGGCGAGAGTCAATGTCCGGCGCTGGACACCTACGCAGACAATGTGGACACCATGGCGTTTTTGGAAGTGATCTAAAAACGGTGGAGCAGTCGATTCAGTTGCGTCACAAAAGTCATCACTTCCGTTTGACCGAATCGTTTCTCGACCTCGGACACAAGATCATCCAGAGCATCTTCGCGAAAATCTTGGCGCGCCCTCTCGTCGTCAAAAATCAACAATAAATTAAAATTGCTGCCTTCGTTCAGCATTTCGCTGTCGACCGCCGAGAAGATGAAACGTTCGACATTCGGCAGCCGATCGATCAGTTGCGGAAGCTCTGCTTCCAAGAACGAATCCCAGCGCGGGCGCGTTTGGTTTTCTACATGAAAGGTGATGCTCAGTATGCTCATTGCTATTATTGTTTTTGTGGGTTGAATCAAGCGTAAATATTGCTGCCGATGCGCAATTTTAGGCAAAAAAACCGTAAATTAGCACGTTATTAAAATTTTGTGCCACAGAGCCGATAATGTTGTTTAGAAAACAGCTGTTCTCAGGAGGCATTTACACAAAAATAAAATGAATACAGAAGGAGAAAAGTTAATACCCATCAACATTGTTGATGAAATGAAATCCTCTTACATCGACTATTCCATGTCGGTGATCGTCTCCCGGGCGTTGCCGGATGTGCGAGACGGACTAAAGCCGGTACACCGCCGCGTTTTATACGGGATGTACGGCTTGGGTGTTTTCTCAAACAGAAAATATTTGAAATCTGCGCGTATCGTGGGAGATGTGCTTGGTAAATACCACCCGCACGGTGACAGCTCCGTTTACGATACCATGGTGCGTATGGCGCAACCGTGGTCTTTGCGATATCCGCAGGTAGACGGGCAGGGTAACTTCGGTTCAATGGACGGTGACCCGCCGGCGGCCATGCGTTATACCGAGGCTCGTCTGAAAAAAATCTCGGAAGAGATGCTCTCCGACCTCGATAAAGAAACGGTAGATTTTCAGTTCAACTTTGACGACTCGTTGCAAGAACCTACCGTGCTGCCTACGCGCATTCCGGCCTTGTTGGTAAACGGTGCGTCGGGCATTGCGGTGGGTATGGCAACCAATATGGCGCCCCACAACTTATCGGAATCGGTGGATGCCATCAAGGCGTATATCGACAACAGAGATATCACAATCGACGAATTGATGACGCAGATCATCGCACCGGATTTCCCTACGGGCGGTATCATTTATGGTTACGACGGCGTTCGAGATGCGTTCCACACAGGACGCGGCAGAATTGTGCTAAGAGCAAAGGTGAACTTTGAGCAAATCGGCAACCGTGACGCCATCATTGTTACCGAGGTTCCGTATTTAGTGAACAAAGCAGAGATGATTGCGCGCACAGCCGAATTGGTAAAGGAAGACAAAATCCCCGGTATCCATGAAATTCGCGATGAGTCCGACAGAACGGGAATGCGCATAGTGTACGAACTGAAAACCGATGCGATCCCGAATGTTGTTCTCAATCTCCTCTATAAATATACGTCACTGCAAACCTCTTTCAGCGTAAACAATATTGCGCTGGTGGCCGGCAGGCCGGTACAGCTGAACCTGAAGGAGATTATCAAGCATTTCGTAGATCACCGTCATGATGTGGTGGTGCGCCGTACGGAGTATGAGTTACGTAAAGCTCGTGAGCGCGCTCATATTTTGGAAGGCTATATGCGGGTTATTGCATCGCAAGACACTCTGGATAGAGCAATTGCCATCATCCGTACCAGCGCAAGTCCGGCGGCGGCGAAGGAAGGGTTGATAACCGAGTTCGAACTATCCGAAATTCAGGCACAGGCCATTCTCGACCTCAGGTTAGCGAGACTGACCGGAATGGAGCTCGACAAGATCCGTGATGAATACGCGGCCATGATGCGCGAGATTGAAAATCTGGAAGATATTCTTGCGCGAGAAGAACGCAGGTTTGAAATCATCAAGCAAGAACTGGACGAGATAAAGGAGCGCTACGGAGATGACCGCAGAACCGAGATCGATTATTCCGGCGGTGAGATGAGCATCGAAGATATCATCCCGAACGAAAAAGTTGTCCTGACTATTTCCCACGCGGGTTATATCAAGCGTACCTCGCTTTCCGAGTATAAAGTTCAGAGCCGAGGTGGCGTTGGGAACCGAGGCGCTACCACACGCGACGCCGATTTCTTGGAATATATTGTGGCAGCCACCAATCACCAGTACATGCTTTTCTTTACAGAGAAAGGAAGATGTTTCTGGCTTCGTGTTTTCGAGATTCCGGAAGGATCCAAGACGTCTAAAGGTAGGGCCATTCAAAACCTCATCAATATTGAGCCGGGCGACAAAATCAAAGCCTACATCCGTACCAACGATCTGAAAGATGCAGAGTATGTGCGCCAAATGTATGTGGTAATGGTAACGAAGAACGGAACAATCAAGAAGACATCGTTGGAGGCTTACTCCCGTCCGCGCACCAACGGTATCAACGCCATCGAAATCCGCGAAGACGACCAACTGTTGGAAGCTCGTCTGACCGACGGTGCATCGGATATATTGATTGCAACCAAGAACGGAAAATGCATTCGCTTTCCGGAAGAGAAAGCGCGCGCGGTGGGCAGAAATTCCATCGGTGTACGAGGAATTACACTGGAAGACGGCGACGAAGCCATTGGCATGGTGGTCTCCAACGATGTGGAAAACGATACCATTTTGGTGGTGTCCGAGAAAGGCTACGGAAAGAGAACCGCCGTCGAGGATTACAGAATAACCAACCGTGGCGGGAAAGGTGTCATCACCCTGAACATTACCGATAAGACAGGTCAACTGATCGCTATTCAGAACGTCAACAACGACAACGACTTGATGATTATCAATAAATCGGGCGTGGCTATACGCATGTCTGTGGAAGAGATGCGCACTATGGGCCGTAACACGCAAGGCGTGAAGCTCATCAATCTGAAAGGCAACGACGAAATTGCGGCGGTTGCCAAAGTGGAGGTAGACAAAGATGTGGACGATGAAGCCGAAAACGCAGATGAAAATGCGGCTCACATGGACACCGAAAAAATCATGTCGATCAAAGCAGACTCAGAACATCCTGACTTTGCCGCGATTCCTCAGACGGGCGACAACGTGATCAACAGCGGTGACGAAGATGTCAAACGTCAAATCGAGGAAGACGAACACCGCAATGACGATGAAAACGAAAACTCTTAATCATTAATTATTAACTATGAAAAAGATAATGTTGAGTGCAGCAATGGCGGTAGCAACGCTGTCGTTTGCACAAAAGAAAGAAGTACAAGAAGCGTATAAAGCGGCCGAGGCAGGCAACGTAGCCGAGGCCAACCGTCAGATTGCTGCGGCAGACCGTTTGCTGAACGGTCAACTGTATCAATTGGAACCTGCCGTACAAGAGCAATATTACTACGCAAAGGGTATGGCATTGCTGAAAAGCGGTAAAGCTGTGGAAGGGTCGGAGTATTTGGCCAAGATCAATGATCTGGGAAAATCCAAAATCTATACAGGCAAAAACGGTAAGACCAAAGTATATTATGTAGGAAAAGCAGCCGCCGATCAATCGGGCGTTGCCAATCTGAAGGAGGAAACCTACCAGCCTACAACCGTGGCCAAGCTTTCAGCCGCTCTCAATCCGATGGTGCAAAAAGCCAGCGCAGACGCTATGGCGGCGTACGAGGCCAAGAATTATGCTACGGCAGCAGCCAAGTTTGCAGAACTGAACAATCTGTTGAAAGCCGCAGGCCAGCCCGATCAGCTTTACGAATATTACAGCGCCATCAGCTACGCTTTGGCCGAAGATAAAGAAGCAGCCATTGCCGCTTACAATGCTTTGATCAACAGCGGCTACACCGGCGTACGCACCACGTATACGGCAACCGATAAGTCGGGCCAGGTGCAAAGCTTTGACCGCGCGTCTTGGGAGTTGATGAAAAAAACGTCCAAGGATTACACCGACTTTAAATCCGAAACGGCACCGAGTGTAGAGAAAGAGCTTTACGAAACCAATGCCGCATTGATGGTAGACGCGGGCAAATACGACGATGCGATTGCGCTGATCGATAAAGGTTTAGCCAAGTTTCCGGGAAATGCAAAATTGACCGAATTGAAAGGCTTGGCTTACTTCAAATCGGGCAACGACGATAAGTTCATGGAAAGCCTGAAACAAGCGGTTGCGAAGAATCCGCAAGATGCACTCAGCTGGTACAACTTGGGTGTGCTGCAAAGCAGAAATCCTAAAACACTGAATGAAGCCGAAGCTTCTTTTAACCGTGCGCTCGAAATTGATCCGAACAACGTTCAGGCACTGCAGGCCATGTTCTTCAACGTCTATATGGGCGACGACGGCGCTGTAATTGCGGAGTACGACAAAGCCAGGAAAGCAGGCAAGATGGATGAAGCCAATAAAATATTGGCCGACAGGAAAGCCCGCTTCACAAAAGGACTTCCGTATTTGGAAAGATGGTATAAACTGCAACCGGACGACAGAGAACTGATCTCTACGTTGCGCAGCGTTTACCAAACATTGGGCAAGACCGACAAGGTAAACGAAATGAAGTCTGCAGAAGCGCGACTGAAATAACCAAAATATTATGACTAAAAACTCCGGCAATTGCCGGAGTTTTTATTTTTCCACCATAATTTTCTCGCAAACCATCCGGCTGAACACTTCTTCTCTGCCCTCGAAACGGACTTTCATACTCTTGTCGAATTTCTCTATTTCCATCACCGAGATTTTTGCACCCAGCGCCAGCTTTTTGTTGTTGAGGAAATGCAGAAACTCTTCCGACGAATCGTCAACGGCTACAAACACCACCGTGTCTTGAACGGAACGGTCGCTGAGTCTGGAGAGATCTTGCCGAACGATTTTTCCCTCCCGGTCGGGTATCGGAGAGCCGTGCGGATCGGAGGTGGGGAAGCTGAGGAGTTCATCTATTTTGTCAAAGAACAGATCGGATTTTACATGCTCCAGCTGCTCGGCTATTTCGTGAACCTGCTCCCAGCCGAAGCCCATTTTTTCTACCAAGAACATTTCGGTCAGCCTGTGTTTGCGCACAATCATCGCGGCTTCTTTCATGCCTGTGTCGGTCAGGCGGATGGGTTTATAGCTTTCGTAAACTACCCAGTTCTTCTTGTCGAACTTTTTCATCATGCTGTTGACACTCGGCATTTTGATGTCGAGATGTCGGCTGAGTTCATTCACCGCAACTTCACGATTGCTGTCTGCCAGATGATAAATTGCTTTAAGATAATTTTCTTCCGTCGGAGAGATCATGCAGTAAAAATACTAAGAATTTGACGAAGCCGAGATGCGGCAAAACAGAAATTCCGACCGCTCACAGCGATCGGAATTTTTATAGTAGATACATTGACGCCGATTTATTCACCGTATTTGTCAACAACCTTCTGAGAAACGCCGGTATTGCTGAAACCTCCGTCGTTGAAAAGATTCTGCATCGTTACTTTCCGTGTCAGATCAGAGAACATGGCCACGCAGTAATTGGCGCATTCTAACGCGTCTGCATTGCCTAGAGGAGACATATCTTGCGCATAGCTCAGGAAGCCGCCGAAGCCTTTCACGCCGCTGCCCGCCGTGGTAGGCGTGGGCGATTGTGAGATTGTATTTACGCGCACTTTACGCTCGCCCCAGTAATAACCAAAACTGCGCGCAATGCTTTCCAGGTAAGACTTATTGTCTGCCATATCATTGTAGTCGGGGAAGGTACGTTGTGCCGCAATGTACGTCAACGCCAAAATGCTGCCCCATTCATTCATGCAATCTTTCTCCCAAGCCGTACGCATCACTTTGTGGAAAGAAACAGCGGAAACGTCCCAACCTTTCTCCAGCCAATCGTAATTGATCTCGGTGTAATTTTTACCCTTTCTGACATTTACCGACATGCCGATGGAATGCAGTATAAAATCCAGCTTACCGAATTTTTCAATGGCGTGGTCGAACAGTTTCCCCAGATCTTCCATAGAAGTAGCATCGGCCGCCACAACGTCTGAACCTGTTTTCTCTGCCAATTCATTTATTTCTCCCATACGCATGGCAATGGGAGCGTTGCTCAGGACGAATTCTGCGCCTTCTTCATGACAGCGTTCCGCCACTTTCCAAGCGATAGAATCTTGGTTGAGGGCACCGAAGATGATTCCCTTTTTCCCTTTCAGTAAACCGTATGACATAGTTTTTAATTTTTATAAGAAACAAATATAGCGCAATGCATAGAAAAAGCCGCAATAATGCGGCTTCCAAAGTTAAATATAAAAAGAGATTCTTAGAGACCGGTGTCGTTAGAATTGTTTCTGATGTCATGCGCCGTGTCTTTGGCAGCGTTTTTCAGATCATGCGCTTTGTCTTGGGTTTCGTTTCTCACATCGTGAGCGGTATCCTTCATTTGGTTCTTTGCATCATGCGCTGCATCTTTGGTCTTGTCCCAAGCGTCGGTTGCCCAATCCTTGGTTTTGTCCCACGCGTCGGCAGCAGCGTGCTTTGTGTCTTCCCAGGCGTCTTGTGCAGATTCTTTCGCACGTTCAAAGAAGCCTTCGCGCGTAGGTTCTTCATTGCGGTTGCGCATTTCCGTGATATAATCTTTGGCTCCTTGAGAGTAGCTTTCTACCGAATGCTTTGCGTGAGTACCGGCTTGGTTCATTTCGTTTTGTGCACGGTTAAATTCTTGGTTGCTGTTGGTGTTTTCCATAATTGTTGTAATTAAATATTTATTTGATTGCAACACTCTATCCAATTTGTATTCCAATGCAATCTCCGGACATTGTTAAAATTTTCTTAAATCAAGAGTTTTGCTGTAATTTTGATTTTTATGGATGGGAAAAGATGCGCGTGGTGCACCGGCGATCCGTTGTACGTGAAATACCACGACGAAGAGTGGGGCGTACCGGTTTACGAGGACGATGAATTGTTTGAATTCTTGGTGTTGGAGAGTTTCCAAGCCAGTCTCAGCTGGATCACGATTCTGCGAAAGCGCGAGAATTTCTGTGCGGCCTTTAACAATTTTGATTACCGTTTGATCGCCGAATATGATGAAAACAAAATTGAACAGCTGATGAACAATCCCGGCATTGTTCGCAACCGCAGGAAGATATTGGCGACCATCAACAACGCTGCTCGGTTCATTGAAGTGCAACAAGAATTCGGCAGTTTCTCAAACCACATTTGGAACTTTGTTGACGGAGAGCCGATAATCAACAAATGGACAGACGCATCACAGGTTCCGGCGACCACGGCTTTATCGGATCGCATCGCAAAAGACCTCAAAAAGCGAGGTTTTGGCTTTTTGGGTTCTACGGTTATTTACGCACACATGCAGGCAACCGGCATGGTAAATGATCATACTTTGGACTGTTTCAAAAGACAAGTATGAGCAAAGACATCTGGACCATAGGACACTCTACGCGCAGTTTTGAAGAATTTGTGGAACTGTTGCGCAAATTCGATATTTCCACATTGGTAGACGTAAGGCGTTTCCCGGGTTCCAGACGTTATCCTCATTTCGGCCGAGATTTCCTGCAAGAAAATCTGCCGGCGCTTAGCATCGATTATCATTATTTACAGAAGCTCGGCGGTCGCAGAAAGCCCCATCCCGACTCACAAAATACCGTGTGGCGCAACGCTTCTTTTCGTGCCTATGCAGATTATATGGAAACCGCGGAATTTCAGGAGGGAATCGAAGAACTGAAAGAAATAGGAACGGCCGGCAGAACCGCATACATGTGCTCGGAAGCCGTATGGTGGCGCTGCCACAGATCTATGGTATCCGATCAAATGAAGGCCGACGGTTGGAAAGTCCTGCATATTTTGACCGAGAATAAGGCGGAGGAACATCCGTTTACCAAACCCGCGCGTATTGTAGACGGCGAGCTTACCTACCGACAGCCCGGTCTCTTCGATAACGAAAATCACCGCCGAGAAGTCGGCGGTGATTGTTGCTGATGAAACTGTAAATTATTTTATCACACGCTCCAAAACCCACTCAATCATCATCTTCTCTGATGCATGATGGTCTGCGGCAAATTCGCCACGACGACGGTTGGCAATTACGCAGTTTACGGTCAAGGCTTTGTGGCCCAAAAGTTTGGACAGGCCATAAATTGCGGAGGTTTCCATCTCAAAATTGCTGACTCCCAAATCATTCAATGTTTCCAAGAATCGATCGTCGAGAGCGCGCAGACGCAACTGTCTGCCTTGCGGTGCATAGAAGCCCGGGAAAGTAGCCGTGTTGCCGTGGTAGCGAGCGTCCTTATAATAACCCGAAATTTCCTCAGACCAATCTGAGAAATACAACATGGGCTTGATATTCTCGTACGGAAACTCCGACAGGAAATTGCGGCTGAACTCGTTTTCAAAACGGTAGTCGGAATAGAAATGGAGCAGACCGTCCAAGCCTACAACGTTCTGTGTTACCAGCATTTGGTCTACCTCGATATCGGGGTTTACGCTGCCGCAGGTACCCATCCTGAAGAGTTCCAAAGATTTATGCTCGTTCTTGAATTCTTTTTCTTTCAGATCGATATTGACCAGCGCGTCCAGTTCGTTCATTACAATATCGATATTCTCCGTCCCGATGCCCGTAGACAAAACCGTGATCCGTTCGCCACGCAGTATGCCGGTGTGCGTGTAGAATTCGCGCTTGTTTTTTTTCACTTCTATTTTATCGAAGTATTTTGAAACGCGCGGCACACGGTCGGGGTCACCCACCAGTAAGATTTTGTCGGCTATATCTTCGGGTAAAAGGTTCAAATGGTAGACACTACCGTCGTCATTCAGCACCAATTCTGATGCTGCCAATTTATTCAGCATTGTTAAAGTTTTTAGATTAATCAGCCGCCCACGCGCTTGGTTTTGTAACCCAGATCGTGCAGCAGTTGCATTATTTTATCGCGATTGTCTCCTTGTATTATCAGTACGCCGTCTTTCTCGCTTCCGCCTATTCCGAGTTTTTTCTTGATGGCGGCGGCCAGCGCTCTTAACGCCTTGTCGTCACCCTCGAAGCCTTCTACCAAAGTAACCGGTTTACCGTTTCGGCCTTTTTTCTCGTACTTGCACACCAAAGGCGTCTGTTGTATTTCATGCTCGGCAGGTGCTTCGTACTCTTGTTCCACATGGTCGGGGAAAAGGTTTTTCAACTGTTCGCGTAGATCCATAAACACAAATGTAAGAATTTAAACAAACAGCGCAGCCCCTGTTTTTCTGTTCAAATTTGTAAATTTGGTAAAAATTCTACTATGTCGAAAAAAGCACTGCTCGCAATACTGGATGGGTGGGGGCTGGGCACCGATCCCGAGATCTCAGCCATTGCCCGAGCCAATACACCCTTTATGGATTCTCTGTTACGCGATTTCCCGAATGCCACTTTGGAAGCCAGCGGACTGGCTGTGGGGCTTCCCGCAGGGCAGATGGGAAATTCCGAGGTAGGCCATATGAATCTGGGTGCGGGGCGAGTAGTGTACCAAAATCTGGTCCGACTGAATATTGCTGCAGCGGATGGCACCTTGGGCCACGAGGAGCCCGTGCAGCAACTTTTCAAGTACGCCAAAGACAACAATAAAAAATTGCACTTGATGGGCCTGGCCAGCGACGGCGGCGTGCACTCGCATATTAACCATCTTAAGGCGTTGCTGACCGCCGCCGCAGAGTTCGGTTTGACTAATGTGCATGTTCATGCTTTTACCGACGGGCGCGACACAGATCCGCATTCGGGTTATGGCTTTATCGAGGATTTGATTGCACACATGCGTCAGACCACGGGCCGCCTTCAAACCGTGGTCGGCCGATTTTACGCGATGGACAGAGACCAGCGTTGGGATCGTATCAAGATTGCCTACGACGCTATGGTCAACGGTATGGGTACGCAAACCAGAGATCCGTTAAAGTCCATCCGCGACAGTTATGAAAGCGGTGTGTCAGACGAGTTTATCAGCCCGATTGTGGTTACCAGCAATACCGTTCCCGTAGGCACCATCGGCCCCGAAGACGCGGTGCTTTGCTTCAACTTCCGCACAGACCGAGCCCGTGAAATCACCGAGGCACTGACCCAAAGAAACATACCCGATTTCAAGTTGAAGAAATTGCCGCTTTATTATCTGATGATGACCAATTATGACGACAGTTTCTTGGATGTGAAATCGGTTTATGACGATGAAACGTTGAGCCAAACCTTAGGCGAAATTTTGGCTGAACACGGCAAGACACAAATCCGCGTGGCCGAAACAGAGAAATATCCACACGTTACTTTCTTTTTTTCGGG
>RDDY01000006.1 GCA_003852805.1 Chryseobacterium sp. | reverse complement strand
TGCCGAGATCCGAAGAGGAATAATGCTGGTGAAGGCATGGTACCAGGATTATATGGACCGCGTGATCAACAGGAAATTGTCGCCGGTGGTGCCGCGTTAAGCATCAAACCTTGTGGTTTCTTAGAAGATATTGCAACGCAAGCGCATAGCCGTCGGTCCCGAAACCGCTGAGGACAGCGTCGCAATGTTCTGCCGTTACCGATTTACGACGGAACTCTTCGCGTTTGTAGATATTGCTGATGTGGACTTCAACCTTCGGTTTTTGGATGTTGCGCAAGCAATCGGCAATGGCATAAGAGTAATGGGTGTAGGCGCCCGGATTGATGATGACGGCGTTGTAGTCCTGCTGTTGCAAACGGTCGATGAGGGCGCCCTCGCTGTTTGACTGAAAGAAATCCAGCTCTGTTTCCGTAACCTCTGCGCGCAGTTGCTCCATCACTTGCTCCATCGTCAATGAGCCGTAGATTTCCGGTTCGCGGTGACCGAGTTGATTCAGGTTGGGACCGTTAATGATCAGGATTCTCATATCAAATTGTTTGAGGTCGTTATTGGGAAACCGCACCCGCGGTCTGCAAGTTCGTAAAAAAACAAAAACCGGAAAAGTGATACTTTTCCGGTTTCGTAGCCCGTAGGGGAATCGAACCCCTCTTGCAAGAATGAAAATCTTGAGTCCTAACCGATAGACGAACGGGCCAAATATTTTTGAGGATTAACCCAGCTTGTTAATGTGCTTTGCCAACTTGCTCTTCAGGTTAGCCGCTTTGTTCTTGTGGATGATGTTTTTCTTCACAAGTTTATCCAGCAGGGCAACCACTTTTGGCAACTGCTCGGTAGCAACAGTTTTGTCTGTTTCACCTCTCAGTACTTTTAATGCGGTACGCGCAGTTTTGTGGTGGTATCTGTTGCTCAGTCTTTTTCTTTCAGACTGTCTGATTCTCTTTAATGCTGATTTATGATTTGCCATAACGAGTGCAAAGATAAAAAATCTTTTTTATTTTAAAAAATTATTTTTTCCGATTTCGTAGCCTATAGGGGAATCGAACCCCTGTTGCAAGAATGAAAATCTTGAGTCCTAACCACTAGACGAATAGGCCGGTTAATTTTTGTGAGTGCAAATGTATGATCTTTTTTCAATCCTGCCAAATAAAATTTTACCTGCCCGATACTTTTTCGATCACGGTATTCTTTATCCCTTTGTTTTCCAATTCCTTCTGGAGTTTTACAGCCTCTTCCAGAGATTTCACTTTTCCGTACGTGTAATAGAAAACGCCGTTTTGCTTCTTGCGCTCTACGTCTTTCAGTGTTTTTAACAAGTAAGAATTGTTCGGCAGTTTTTCGTTGGTGGCCGCCAGTTCTATGGTGTAATAGCCTTGCGCCAAGTTCATATTCGGAACAAATCCGACGGGCACGGCAGTTCTGAATCCTGCGTCTTTTGCTGTTTTTAGATTGGCGTCTCTAGCCGATGCATAGTTGGTAACTGCATAATAATATTTGTATGCGTTTCCTTCCTTTATAGGTAAAATGTAATTCAATCCGCGCAGGGCAGGATCATCCATATTGTAACGCGCCGGTGTAGACATCAGCAATATGCGGAAATCATTCTTCAGCGGAGTTTCGGCTTTTGCCGGCGGTGGGGTAGGCGTTGCGGCAGCCACGTTTCCGCCTCTGCGTTCCACGGCGTTGCGGTATTTTTGGATGGCATCATATATAGAATGCGCGATCTCTGTCTGACCTTTGTCCGATGCCAAGTACAAGCCTTCTTCGGGATGGTTGATGAATCCTGTTTCAATCAACACAGACGGCATGGCGTTCATGCGCAATACGTGCAGGTTTTGCTGCTTGACGCCACGCGAGAGTCTTTTGTCTTTTTTCTCGAAGTTTTCTTCTACAAAGCCGCCGAACAACAGACTGCTCTCCAGGTACTTGCTCTGTTGTATTTTCAGCGCTATCAGAGATTCGGGCGAAGACGGATCATAACCGGCGAAGTTCTGGCGGTCCTCCTTATCCAAATAGATTACCGAGTTTTCGCGTTTTGCCACTTCCAGATTGGTTTTGTTTTGGTCGGGGCCTTGCACGAAGGTTTCTGTTCCGTAGGCGGTAGAAACCTTTTTGGGGGTGGAGTTGCAGTGGACGGAGACAAAGAGATCTGCCTTGCTTCTGTTGGCAAGATTGGTACGCTCCGTCAATGATGGAAATACGTCTGACGTGCGCGTATAAACCACTTTGTAAGATTTGTCCTTTTCCAGCAGCTTGCCAAGCTTCTGTACTATTGCCAGCGTTACGTCTTTTTCGTTTACTTGGCCATATTCGGGCCAATAGCGGTTAGCGCCGATATCAGATCCGCCGTGTCCGGGGTCAAGCACAATCGTGAACTTTTCCTGAGCGCCGACGGTGATATATAAAAGACTGAGAATTAG